>NZ_JCAIOL010000001.1:619188-825882 GCF_059587065.1 Neobacillus sp. DZ-9 | reverse complement strand
TAATTTATGAAAATTCATAAGCTAGGGGCTTTTATTTAAAAGTGCATAGCATTTATGCCCTTTTTGCAGTGCCCTCTAATTGAGGGTCTCTTTTTCATTGGTTTTTAGTTAAAAATGTGATAAATATTACAACTTTTTGTCATTGCACTTCAGTTCACAATTCCTTCACCATTTTTGTGACGTACGTCACAAAATTCATGTTACCATCTGATTTATATTAACAACATAAACAACATTAACTCTTTCAAAGATAATTTTTAAAAGAATTTTAGGGGGAATAAAAAATGGCTCGAATTAATTATTGGAATCCAGAAGATGAAAAGTTCTGGAACGCAGAAGGAAAAAAACATGCCAGGAGAAACCTATGGATCTCCGTACCTTCATTGATGCTTGCATTCATCGTTTGGCAGATCTGGTCAGTTGTTGCAGTACGTCTTAACGATATCGGTTTCCATTTTACTGAGGAACAATTATTTACACTCGCTGCAGTTCCAGGACTAGTCGGCGCAACCCTTCGTTTTGTCTATACATTCGCAGTTGGTTCAATAGGAGGAAAAAACTGGACAGTAATATCTACCGCCATTTTAGCAATACCGGCAATTGGAATTGGTTTCGCTGTCCAAAATCCAGATACTCCATTCTCTATCATGCTTTTGCTTGCAGCTCTTTGCGGACTTGGCGGTGGTAACTTCTCTTCTTCTTCTGCTAATATCAGCTTTTTCTTTCCTAAGAAGGAAAAAGGAACAGCCCTTGGTATTAACGGCGGTTTAGGTAATATGGGTGTATCAGTCGTTCAATTCGTAACACCTTTAATTATTACTTCAGGAACTTTCGCATTGGTCGGTGACAAACAAGTATTAGCAAACGGCCAGGAAGTATGGTTACAAAATGCAGCATTTATTTGGGTAATCCCAATCGTAATAATGACACTCCTTGCTTTATTTAAAATGGATAATGTCCCAGGCGCTAAACAATCTGTTGCAGATCAATTTGTCATCGTAAAACGTAAGCACACATGGATTATGACCGCTCTTTATGTGGCAACATTTGGTTCATTCATTGGGTATTCTGCGGCATTTCCGCTTTTACTAAAATCTCAATTTCCTGAACATATCTCACTTGCCTTCCTTGGTGCGCTTGTTGCCGCAGCTGCAAGACCTGTTGGCGGCTGGCTTGCTGACAAACTTGGCGGGGCAAAAGTCACTGCGTATGTATTAGTAATCATGGGAATTGGTGCAGCAGGAGTTATTTATTTCTTAAATGGCAAACAATTTGCAGGATTCTTAATGGCTTTCTTGGTATTGTTCCTTGCAACTGGTATTGGTTCTGGCTCAACATTCCAAATGATTCCAAGCATTTTCATTCCTAAAGAAGCAGCACCGGTAATTGGCTTTTCAGCGGCCTTCGCTGCCTATGGATCATTCTTTATTCCTAAACTTTTTGGATGGTCTGTAAATGCAACTGGTACTCCAGTAACAGCTTTCTATTTCTTCATCGGTTTTTATGTTGTCGCCTTTGGTCTTAACTGGTTCTTCTATCAAAGAAAAGCAACTGTGGCCAAAACAATTGCTAAGCAAGTTGGTTAATAAAAAAGAGTGTCAGGCACCGCGACGGTAGCTGACACTCTTTTTTTATTAATCTAATATTTTTATTGTAATTTGCTTTTTGCCCCATTGAATCGCTTTTTGTTCAGAAGGAATAAACACATCTATACGATTTCCTTTAATTGCTCCTCCTGTATCAGCAGCTGTAGCGACTCCATATCCTTCAACATATACTTTACTTCCTAATGGAATGACTTTTGGGTCCACTGCAATTACCTTTGCATTAGGGTTGGCGTTTAAATCAACACCTGTAGCTGTTGTGCCGGAACATCCTTCGCAGGAGGCCGTATAGGCTGTAGCCTTAACAGTAATTTCCTTTGTCTTCTCCGGTTCACTTACCTTAGCCTCAGGCTTAGGAGCAGGCGCAGATGGAGCCGGAGCAGGAGCTGCTTTGGCTTCGACCGGTTTAACTACTGCAGCTGATTCAGTTTTAGCCGGTCTGACTGCTGCAGCTGTTTTAACAGGCTCAGGCTTATTTATATTCTTATTGGTCAAACCTTGATAGATTACGAGATTTAAACCTGGATGAATTAAATCTGTGTTCAATTCATTCCATTCTTTTATTTGAGTAACCGATACTTGGAATTTTTGAGCAATATCCCATAATGTATCATCCTTTATTACCGTATATTGCTTTTCTGTTGCAATCGTTAACACATCTCCTGGATGAATCAGGTCAGTAGAAAGATGATTCCATTTTTGAATGTTTTCTACAGATGTATTATGTACTTTTGACAGATCCCAAAGGGTATCTCCTTTTTTTACAGTTAATTCTGCCGCATGTACATTAGCGCCTACAGTTCCTGAGAGTGCAGCAACTGCGATGAATGTTTTTAATTTACTTATCATTGTTTGTTCCTCCCATGTTCTCTCGTTGCTAACTTGTACTCATAGTAACATGAAATTTTCTGAAACAAAGAACAGGGAGATGTTAATTAAATGACAAGCATGGCAATTATATTACGATAATATTTCTGATTAACTGAATAGTCTGAAATCAAAAAAAAAGAATAGTGCAGATTTTATCCACACTACTCCTTAATACAGACTAACTTATTTTTGCAATCGAAACAGCGCATGCTTTATATTCCGCTGTTCCAGAGATTGGGTCATATTCATTTAATGTTAGTACATTCGTTGGAGTTTCACTCCAGTGGAAGCTCATAAACACAAGACCAGGGACAACTTGTTCCGTAATTTTTGCCTTAACCTCAAGTACTCCTCTTCGCGAACGTACCTGTACAATCTCCCCATCGGTAATGTCTAAAGCCACAGCGTCATCTGGATGGATATCAACTGTTTCTTCAGTTTGTTTAATTTTCACACCTGGGGCATAATGACGAGTCTGAGAATGTGTATTATAGGACTCATATCGTCTGCCAGTTGTTAACATAAACGGATACTCCTCATCTGGCAATTCCAATGGAGCCGTATAATCCACCGGTACAAATGGTGATTTTTTAGCAAGTGGTTCAGCTCGATGGAACCTTTCATGCATGATGAAGGTACCTGGATGTTTTTCATCAGGACATGGGTAATGGATGCTGTACTCTTTCTCAAGCCTTTCATAAGAAATACCGCCGTACATCTCCCAAGCAATCCTTCTGACTTCATCCCAAATTTCTTCACTGTTGTTATAATGCATTGGATAACCCATCAACGTAGAAAGCTCGCAAAGAATTTCCCAGTCTTCTTTTGTATTTGGATGAGCCTCAACCGCTTTACGAACCCTTTGAATTCTGCGGTCTGTATTTGTGTATGTTCCCTCAACCTCACCCCACGACTTAGCTGGTAAGACTACATCCGCCATTTTTGCTGTTTCGGTTAGGAAGATGTCTTGGACAATTAATATATCGAGCTTTTCAAATAATGTTTTAGTATGATTTATATGAACATCGGCAAGAAGCGGATTTTCTCCAATAATATATAATGCTTTTAGCTCCCCCATTTCTAAGCGATCAAAAGTACGTGTTTGTGTATCGCCAGCCTGAGGATTGAGCACAACGTTCCATTCTTTTTCATAACGGGTGCGAAACTCTTCATTTGTTAGGCTCATTGCACCAGCAAGTTGATTTGGTAAACAGCCCATATCCCCTGCTCCTTGAACATTATTTTGTCCCCTTAGGGGCATAATTCCTGTACCTTGCTTCCCAATGTTTCCGGTTAATAGGGCAAGATTGGCAATATCAAATACATTGTTAACACCGCAGTGATGCTCTGTAATTCCAAGGGTATAGGCGATCATAGACCCACTCGAACCCGCATACTCTCTAGCCGTTTCCACGATATCTTTAGCTTCTAGCCCTGTTATGGATGCTGCATACTCTGGGGTGTAAAGCTCTACTTGTTGTTCAAGTTTTTCAAAGTCGATTGTAAATTGCTCGATAAATTGTGGATCGTAAAGTCCTTCCTTTAAGATCACATGAATAAGGGCATTGATTAAGGCAATATCTGTGCCGACATTGATTTGAAGATGACGATGGGCGATTTTGACCATATCTATTTTCCTTGGGTCAATCACTATTACTTTAAGCCGTGATTTTGCAGCTTTTTTAATACGATTAGCAATAATCGGGTGAGCTTCAGTCGTGTTAGAACCCATTAACAGCAATACTTCAGCCCGATCAAAGTCTTCGAGGGTATTAGTGGGGAAACCGCTTCCAAAAACAGTTGCCAGACCGGCAACGCTCGGAGCATGTCACGTTCGGTTACATCCGTCGATATTATTGCTATTAATTACGGTTCTCATGAATTTTTGTGTAATATAATTGGATTCATTTGTACTTCTCGCACAAGCGAACATGCTGATCGCATTGGGACCCCAATTGGTCTTAATTTCCGATAACTTATCTCCTATTAATTGATAAGCCTCTTCCCACGTTGCTTCAACAAGCTTACCGGCTTTCTTAATAAGCGGAGACGATAACCTATTTTTGGCGTGCACATATTCATAAGCAAAGGCACCCTTTACACATGTTTGCCCTTTATTGACTGGTGCTTCCTTGTCACCGCGGATTTTCATAATTTTATTATCTTGGACTTCAAGAACTAAACCACAGCCAGTACCACAATACCCGCAAATCGTTTTTACAAAATTAGGTTCTCCCACTGTCTTCCCTCCCATAAAAAGATACATACCTATATATTCATATTAATCTATTTATCACGATTGTAGATTTCTTTTTTTCAAAAATATTGTACATTTTATGAATGACGAAAATGGGAATAAAAAAACGAGAGAATGGTTTCTCTCGTTTAGTTTAGGCTGTTTTAGCTGGCAATAAGATATTAAAGGTTGTTCCCTTGTTTAGTTCACTTTCAACAAAGACTTTGCCATTGTGGCTTTCAATAATTTTGAAGCTTACCATCAGACCTAAACCATTGCCAGTTTTTTTGGTAGTGTAAAAAGGTTCACCAAGTTTGTTTAACTTATCCTTTGGAATCCCTACACCCGTATCCTGAATCGAAATCTGAACATTATTTTCATGTATCATCGTTTTGACGTGCAAATCACCGCCGTTTGGCATTGCTTCAATTCCATTCTTAATGAAATTTAAAAACACCTGCTTTAAACGGTTCTCATCACATTCAATTTGAATAATTTCTTGATTACAGTCAAAATCCAGGCGGACATTTTTCTTTCTTGCCTCAAATTCAAGTAAGGAAACCACATTTTTAATAACTAGGACAACATTTTTTTCTTCTAATTCGACTGCCTTTGGTTTTGCCAAAACCATAAAATCCTCAACAATGGTATTTACCCTTTCAATTTCATCGAGAATAATGTTTAAAAACTCTAACCGCTCAGAATCCTTCTCATCTAACTGCAAAAATTCCGTATAGCCTTTCATAGAAGTCAGCGGGTTACGAATTTCATGTGCTACTCCTGCTGCTAATTGGCCCACAGCAGCCAGTTTATCTTGGCGATGAAGAACTTCTTCTGTTTTCTTTCTTTCTGTAATATCATTGCGGATCGCTAAATATTGATATGGTTTTCCTTGCTCATTTAAAAATGGAACAATCGTGGTATCCACCCAATAATACGTTCCATCCTTGGCTTTATTTCGAATTTCACCTTTCCAGACCTTTCCCTCACCAATGGTTTTCCAAAGGCTTTTGAAAAACTCCTTAGGATGCTGGCCAGAATTAAGTATTCTGTGATCTTTTCCGATTATCTCTTCACGACTATATTTTGAAATTTCACAAAACTTATCATTGACACTAGTGATGATTCCACGAGAATCAGTAAACGCTACAATAGAAGATTGGTCAAGGGCAAATTTTATATCATTATTTTCTTTGATGGTTTCCTTTAAATGCTCCTCAGCACGTTTACGATCGGAAATATCTGTTCGAATGGCTACATATTGATATGGCTTTCCCTTGCTATTTAGAAATGGAACAATCGTGGTATCGACCCAGTAAAGTGTGCCATCTTTAGCACGATTGCAAATTTCCCCTTTCCATACCTTGCCTTGACCGATGATTCTCCAAAGTTCCATAAAGAACTCTTTTGAGTGATATCCGGAATTGAGAATTCGATGGTCCTCACCAATTAATTCATTGCGGTTATACTGGGAAATCTCACAGAATTTTTCATTTACAGTGGTAATCCTTCCTTTTTCATCCGTAATGGCTACGATGGATGATTGGTCAAGTGAAAAGGTGATATCGCGAACTTCTTTAGTTGATTCTATAAGACTCTTCTCTGCTAATTTGCGCTGTGTGATATCTGAACGAATCGCGATATATTGGACTGGCTTCCGCCGCCTATCTAAAAATGGAACAATGGTAGTATCCACCCAATAAAAGGAGCCATCCTTTGCTTTATTTCTTATTTCCCCTCGCCAAATTTTTCCTGATTGAATGGTCTTCCATAAGTCAGTAAAGAACTCTTTTGGATGATACCCTGAATTTAATATCCGATGGTTTTTACCAATTATTTCATCCTGGGAAAACTTGGAAATTTCTTCAAATTTATCATTAACATAAATAATTGTTCCATATGGGTCTGTAATGGCAACAATTGCGGAAGCATCCAATGCTGCTTTGATGTCCTTTAAATTTGTGTCTGAGGCAGCTAGTTGTTTGCTGATCAAGGTGCTCGAGACAATTAGGCCGCCGATAATAAGGACTGATACAATTATCACTAAATAAATAAAAAAGGAACTATCTTTAAAGGACCCATTTATTACTTTAGTTGTGGAGGCAATAATAGAAGATTTTTTTAACAAAATATTCCCTTCTGCAATGGCCACAGATATGATAATGGCACTTACTGGTTTTAACCAGACTAGGTTTCCAAATGTATTGCTTTTTGGAGAAAAAAGAATCCATAAAGAAAATAAAAAGGAAGTAAAAATTAATATGCCTGAAAAAATAAATAAAAGTACATTATATTTAATCGTTACGTTCATTGCATAAATACCAATAACATGGATTGCGATTACAGCAAGTGCTAATAAAAAGCTCCCAATTATCAAATGGTAAAAATGGATTTTTCTACTAAAGAACGGGATAAAGGCCAACCCTGTAAAAGCTATGCCAATAAATATGGAAAGAATGGTTAACGGAATATGATAACTGGATAGCAAACTTGTATCAGATGCAATCAGCCCCATGAAATTCATAATCCATATTCCTACGCCCATGGAAATTGTCCCACCAAGGAACAACAGCCGTTTATTTTGATCCGATGACCGGATTAAGGTAAACATGTCTATTGCTGTATATGAAGCCATTATGGTTAAACCAATCGCAATGATAAAAAAATAAGGGTGAAACGTTTCTGCCATTGCACTCATTAACTAGCTTCCCCCTTTATTCTAGTCTATTTCTACTATGATTGTAATGTAATCAAATCGGTTATGGAAGTCCTAATTCGCAGAAAACCTATAGTAAAATTTATTTTAACATTTTTCTCCTTAGTCATGATTTAAATCAATTCATTGGTAATCTCAACCGTGATAAAAGTCTTATTTTTAAAATAGTTCAAATTTTTCAAAAAAAGGTCTACACATTTTCTGTTTTTTTGTTTATACTGTACTATAACAAGGGGATCAAAAATAAACTGTATTAATAAAGGAGGAGTTTTAAATGTTAATGAATCCAGTAGAGTTTTTCCGTACATTACCTAAAAAGGAATGTCCTGAATGCGGCCAGCATATGGAGGAGCAAGCTGAATCCTACTTAATGGAATGTGATCGTTGTTTGTCAAAAAGAGAGGAATAATTTTTGCCTTTTCTGTACTACAACAAATATAAATCTCATATCTGTATTATTAAAGGAGGAGTTTAATATGTTAAAGAGCCCGGTTGAATTTTTTCGTAATTTGCCCAAAAAACAATGTCCTGAATGCGGCCAGCATATGGAGGAGCAGGCTGAATCTTATTTAATGGAATGCGATCACTGTTTATCTAAAAAAGAGGAATAAAATGAAAACTCTCCTGAGAAGGAGAGTTTTTTTATTTTCAAGGCAATGTAAAAGGCCATTGTTGATTATTAAAATTGTTGATTGGAGCGGAAGGCGCTAAGACTCCCCGGCACGCCCGCGAAAAGCAAAGCGCCTGAAGCAAATCGCCAACTCAATTAACAGAGCAGTTTTCAAAAAATTCCTTTTTTAATAGTAATAAGTAAGCATAATCCTTTTTTAAGAAGCAAAACCTGTTCATAAGGAGTTGATTCGAATGGCGAAAAAAGAAGATTACCTCACAAATGCACCAAAAGAAAAACTCATTACTGTTAATACTGGTGCGGTTTTTCCTAACTTAAAAAATGTCCCCGGAGACTCAGTGGACGAGCATGAGGCACTTGAAGAAGCAAATACCATTATTGCAGAAGGTGAAATTGGCCAGCAAAACGAGAATCTATAATAAAGAAAGGACTGTCCGATAACAGACAGTCTTTTTAAAAACACATGTATTATATTTTAGGAAGCTCACGAATTTCCTGTGTCATCTGATTGCCACACATTGGACAAAGTAAATCGTCTGTAACAAAATCCTTTCTCATCCAGCCAATACATGAATCATCCATACAGGAATAGACTTCGGTATCCACTAAGATTGTTTCAATTTCTTCTTCTTTTGCCCGTTTACCATAAAAAATTGGAACCGCCTCCTTTTTTTATAGTATGTCCTAAAAAGTACCTTTCATTTCGAGAAAATTTTTTACTAAAGGAGAATAAAACAACATGAAATTGAACTCAAAACGATTTACGGTTGCAGGTACAGATATTGAAGAAGTAAAGAGTTTAAATGCACAGTCAGGTTTAAGCTACAATGAAGTAAAGCAGTTATTGGCCGAACAATACATCAAGAATATCAATAAAGGAATAAGAATTTAATAACGATAGCCTTCCTGAACTGGAAGGCTATGCTTTTGCCTTTTTTAAATATGAAGGTTTTACTGATTCTTTTTTCGTAAGTTTTAGCTGATTCTTTTGATTTGACGTCGTAGATAAAAACACATAGGTACCTCCTACAAAGAGCCCTCCGCCGATAATATTTCCAATGGTAACAGGAATTAAATTATGAAATGCGCCTGCAAAGGTTATGGTATCTGGATGCGGCAGGATTAAGGCAAGTGAAAACGTCACCATATTGGCCACACTATGCTCGAATCCAGAAGCAACAAAAGCAAACACCAACAGCATCATAACAGCTATTTTGCCTCCATCCCCTTTCACGTGCATAGGGATCCAAACAGCTAAACAAACAACCCAGTTACAAAGGATGGCTCGAAAAAATAACTCCATAGTTGAATATTCCATTTTATGTGCCGCTGTTTCCATTAAAAGCTGACTATTATCCAGCGTTGAAAAAATCCCGGAATACAACACTAGCAGGGCGAAAAAAACAGCACCTATGAGATTTCCGGTATAGCATGCAATCCAATTTTGGAGTGTATCCTTCCATGAAGTTTGTTTATTCAATGTACTCACTGTAAAATACATAGTATTACCAGTAAATAATTCGGAACCGCCATAAATAATTAAAACCAGGGCAATTCCAAAAAAGATGGAAGTCATCAATGATGCCACTGGTGAGTGAATATCAAAAAAACCTTCCCCCAAGCGAAATGATAACATAATGCCAAATCCAATATAAATGCCAGACAGAGCTGCTCTTATTAAATACTTAATGACCGATTCATCAAGTATTTTTTTCTTTTTTAATGCAAGACTAATCACTTGTTCCATTGGTTGAAGTTCCATGAGAAAGACTCCTCCTTATTGTGAATTAATTCACATATAATTTATATAAACATCATAAACCTCCATTTCCCTTTTGTTAATAAGTAAACCTTGAACGATATTTGACAGTTTATAAAGCGATTTCAAACAACATGCTGTTGATTTGCGGTCCGGGGAGACCACGCAGGAGTCTTCGTGCCTTCCGCTCCAATCAACATAGGTCAAAATCAACATTAGCCTTTAATATAGTCAAATGAAAAAAGCTAGAACTTTATACAAAGTCCTAGCAAAATTCGTTATTCCGTATGATCGATAATAATATTTTCCTCGTGTCTTTTCGAAAGAATTTTACTTTTTTTCCTGTTCTCTTTTGATTGAAAAATAATATCAAAGTCATAATCCTCTGGATATAGTTCATTTGCCGCTATATAAAGGGTTAGCCTTTTGTGGTTTACAGACACTTTTTCCCCTTTAATTTGAACTACATAATTCCCCTGGGAATCTGGCCCCTGATAAACGATGCCAAATTCATTAGCAGGTGAAACCTTGACATTGTCACCCTGTTGATATTTTGGAATTTCCAATTCTGTTCTGATGGATTTTTTTCGGTTCTGATATTTATTGATAATTACCTGTTTCTCAATTTCCTTAAGTTTCCATGGATCTGTTATGGCAGTTGTATAATTTTTTTCTTCCTTATAAGTTATACTATGTGCCCTTTCAATTATTTTCGGATGGATACCAAGCTTTAAAGCAATCGCAAACGCTTGGCTTTCCCCTCCCCTGCCAATATTCAGGCGATACGTTGGACTAAGTGTGTTTAGGTCAAACTCCATTGACCCATTAATAAAACCATGGTGATTTTCAGCAAATTCCTTAATTTCACTATAGTGAGTAGTTGCGAGGATGATTGCCCCTTTTTCATAAAGAGTTTCCAAAATCGCTGTGGCCAGGCCCATTCCTTCCCCTGGGTCTGTGCCTGAACCTAGTTCATCTAATAGTGCCAGGGTTTTGTTATTTGTCTCTTTAAGGATGTTAATAATATTTACGATTCTTGAACTAAAGGTGCTCAAATTTTCGGAAATGCTCTGACCGTCCCCAATATCTACTAAAATCCTTTCAAAGATACATATATTACTTCCTTCCGCTGCTGGAATATGGAGACCACATTGTACCATTAAGGTTAGGAGGCCTACAGTTTTAATGGTAACCGTTTTTCCTCCGGTATTAGGACCTGTAATCACTAATGCTTTTTGATTTTGCCCTAATCTGAACGATAATGGCACTGCCTTATCACCTAATAAAGGATGTCTTGCATCAATGATCTCAATTTCATCTAAATCATTTACTTCCACTTTGACCGCATTAATTGAACGGCAATACTTGGCTTTGGCAAATAAAACGTCATAATGCACCATGATTTCGATTGCAAAGCGGATTTGCTGCTCTTTTTCTTCGACTAATCCCGTTAAGAAATACAACACTTTTTGCACTTCTATCTCTTCATCTGCTTGCAGCCATGTCAGCTGATCCTGAAAAACGGCCATTTCTTCAGGTTCAATAAAAAGGGTGGAACCCGATGCTGATGTATCAAGCACCGTTCCTTTTATTTTATTCCGGTATTCCTTCTTAATTGGAATGACATATCTTCCATTTCGCTGACTGATTACATTTTCTTGCAAATAGGTTTTATATTTATTTGAGCGGATCAACTGCATGCTTTTTTCTTTAAGCCGTTCCTCGTGAATGGCCATTTGTTTTCTAATTTTTAGCAGTTCTTTAGTTGCATAGTCATCAACTCTTCCATTTCGGATACAGCGAATAATCTCGCTTGCTAGCTCTGGCAATTCATCGATTGCATCGACATATGCGGAAACCCTTGGTGCATAAAATTCCTTATCCTTCATGTATCTTTTCATTTTTCCGCAGCAATCCAAAAAATCATACAGCTTTGATAGTTGATCAGGCCTTAAGGCTGCTCCTTTATTCAAATTATTTACTAGCGCATCGATTCCATCCATCCCAGAAATGGGTACACTGGCACTCTTTTTTAAAATGTGAACAGCCTCGGAAACTTCATCAAGCCAGGCCTCAATTTGGTTTTTATTTGTCGATGGTGACAGCTGCAGGATTTTTTCTTTTCCTTCTTTTGTTAACGCATACTGTGCAATCGTTTCTTTTATTTGTTGAAATTCTAACGTTTGAAAAGTATGTTGATCCAATTTTATAGCCTCCCTAATAATAAATCAGTGTTAAACTTGCCTGTTGATTTGCGCTCCAGGTGCTTCGCTTTCCGCGGGCGGTTCGTGGAGCCTCCTCGGCGCTATAGCGTCTGCGGGGTCTCCCCTGTACCGTACTCCCTCAGGAGTCTCGCACCTTCCGCTCCAATCAACATTGTTTCAAAATCAACAACCAGCCTTTACAAGTAATAATAAAAAAAGCCGCAATGAACAATGTCATTGCGGCTGAAATAAACGAGTTTAAAAATACTCATTTTTTTCATACAAAATTTATCCAAAATAAAAACTGTCTACACGAGTGTACACAGCATCATTGGTAAAAGATGTATGCATATGTTTGCCCATTGTTCTTAACTTCATTCCAAACATGCATAAATAAGCCTACTCTGTTCTTTAAAAAAACAGACAAGCGCCATGGAATGAAAATATCCAATTGATTGGATTAGTTAAGAACGACACCTAACATAAAACATACTCCTTCTAATTAAAAATTTAAATTCATCTTTAGAATAAGATATTTGGAATAGATTGTCAACAAATGTTCGGCAAAATAGGTTTTTGTTCACAAATTATCCATATCATTTTTCCGTGAACTTCTTTATCCTTTTGATAGGAGGGATTCAAAATGAAAAAGATTTACCTTATTTGCGGTCTTGCGGTATTCCTTGGTATTACTGCGGGAATATCGTTTTTTCTAATACGCGATGCAAACGCTAAAATACCAGCAAATGTGACCCTAATTAACCAAAATAAAGAAAACTATAATTTTGGCAAAGATCAAACGAAATTAAAACTTGTTGAATTCATCTACACTCATTGTCCTGATATCTGCCCAACAACGACGCAAAAAATGGTGGGCTTAAAAAACGATTTAGTAAAAAGCGGTGTATTTGGAAAGGATATCGAATTTATCACCATCACAATTGACCCATATCGTGACACACCTGAAATCTTAAAAGGTTATATGAAGGGTTTTGAAATTAATAATGATGACAGTTGGCAGTTCTTAACTGGAGACAAACAAAAAATCAAAGAAGAACAGCAAAAAATAAAGCAGGTCACGGGGGCACTACAATTTCAATATAAAGACCCAGGGAATGGCCAATTCATCCATTCAACCTTTACCTATTTAGTAGATGAAAACAATAAATTTATTGAAAAATTTCCGATGGGAAAAGAATTTAATAAAAAAGAAGTATACGAAAAAATCATGGAAGAATTAAAGTAATAAAAAAAGCGGTTAATCCTGGTGGGTTTAATCGCTTTTTATTACCTATTTTCCTATTTAATTCACGGATGAAGGAAATTTTTTAATTTGCTGTAAAGATAAAAGGTAATTTGACTTTGGTTTTGTTAAACTCGCTTTTATTCCTGCTTTTTTTAATTTGTTAACGAGATCAGTAAGCTGTTTTTTTGCCATACTTATCACCTTCTTTAATACTTCTTAAACCAATTCTACAACAAATTTATGAATAAAGTGTGAAAACGGGGAAAATTTTTTAGAAAATTTTTCTTACTCATCATTTCATTCCAATAGAATTCGCCCTTCCCTTATTTTAATGATATAATTAATAGATATTTTGTTTTGGAGGATGTTTTAATTATGATTACTGTAAGTAACGTAAGTTTGAGATATGGTGACCGGAAATTATTTGAAGATGTGAATATTAAATTCACTCCAGGTAATTGCTATGGTTTAATCGGAGCGAATGGTGCCGGTAAATCTACTTTCTTGAAAATTTTATCCGGTGAGATTGAAGCACAAACTGGAACTGTTCAATTAGGCCCTAATGAACGGATGGCCGTTTTGAAACAAAACCATTTTGAATATGAAGAATTCGAAGTTTTAAAGACCGTTATTATGGGTCATACAAGACTTTACCAAGTCATGCAGGAAAAAGACGCCATTTATATGAAAGAAAACTTCTCCGATGAAGACGGCATGAAAGCGGCTGAACTTGAAGGTGAATTTGCC
Source organism: Neobacillus sp. DZ-9 (assembly GCF_059587065.1). Classification (NCBI taxonomy): domain Bacteria; kingdom Bacillati; phylum Bacillota; class Bacilli; order Caryophanales; family Bacillaceae; genus Neobacillus; species Neobacillus sp. DZ-9. Next base: position 811,869 of record NZ_JCAIOL010000001.1, on the reverse strand, counting down.
GAATTAAACGGATGGGAAGCCGAACCAGAGGCTGCTATTCTTTTAAAAGGACTCGGAATCGGCGAAGATCTTCATTATAAAAAAATGGCCGAGTTGACAGGGTCTGAAAAAGTTAAGGTCCTGCTTGCTCAGGCATTATTCGGCCGTCCTGATGTCTTACTTTTGGACGAGCCGACCAACCACTTGGATATCAAAGCGATTCAATGGCTGGAAGATTTCTTAATTAACTTTGAAAACACTGTTATTGTTGTATCCCATGATCGTCATTTTCTAAATAAAGTTTGTACCCATATTGCGGATTTGGACTTTAGTAAAATTCAAATCTATGTAGGGAACTATGACTTCTGGTATGAATCAAGCCAGTTAGCATCAAGAATGGCATCTGATGCCAATAAGAAGAAAGAAGAAAAAATTAAAGAACTACAAAGCTTTATTGCCCGGTTTAGTGCAAATGCCTCTAAATCGAAGCAGGCAACATCCCGTAAAAAACTCTTAGAAAAGATTACTCTGGATGATATAAGACCATCATCCCGCCGCTACCCATTCGTTGGGTTTACACCAGATCGTGAAATTGGGAATGATTTATTAAGAGTTGAAGGGTTAACAAAAACCATAGATGGTGTAAAGGTGCTTGATAATATCAGTTTCTTTATGAATAAAGGCGATAAAGTAGCACTTGTTGGCACAAACGAAATCGCTAAAACGACGCTTTTTAAAATATTAATGGGCGAAATGGAAGCGGACAGCGGCACTTTTAAGTGGGGAATCACGACATCACAAGCTTATTTTCCGAAGGATAACTCGGAGTATTTTGAAAACAGTGATTTAACCCTTGTTGATTGGCTTCGTCAATTCTCTCCAAAGGATGACAGTGAAAGCTTTTTACGTGGATTCTTAGGAAGAATGCTATTCTCTGGTGAGGAAGTCCTAAAAAAAGCAAGTGTCCTTTCTGGAGGAGAAAAGGTTCGCTGTATGCTTTCAAAAATGATGTTAAATGGGGCCAATGTCCTGCTATTAGATGAGCCGACAAACCATCTGGATTTGGAATCAATCACAGCACTTAACAATGGATTGATCAACTTTAAAGGGTCTATGCTGTTTTCTTCCCATGACCACCAGTTTATACAAACGATTGCAAATCGTATTTTTGAATTAACACCAAATGGCTTAGTTGATAAGCAAATGACTTATGATGAATACCTAGAAAACGATGAAATTCAGAAACAAGTAGCAGAAATGTATAAATAATAATTAAAGGCACCACGAATGGTGCCTTTTTCATTTACATTCTTTTCTGCTTTTTTCTTGAGGAAGGCTCTTCTCTTGAGCCTGTTTCAGTCATTGTTGTTCCTTGCCCTTCTACCTGTGGTGAGTTAAGTCCAATTGTAGATGGATCTGCTTTCCTCTTACTTCGTTTACCCACTTGAAACACCTCCCATTTTAGCTTTTGGAAGATTATCGCAACTTATGCGGAATATTTCTTTGAAACTTAGACATGATAATTTACAGGAGGAGGTGTTTAGAATGGCAAAAGTTGGAGTTGAACAATCTCTTACAAATATTTCACAGGCTCTTCGGGAAAAAGGATATGATGTTGTGGATCTAAAGCAGGAGTCAGACGCTCAAAACTGTGATTGCTGTGTCATTTCCGGCCTTGATTCTAACGTAATGGGAATGCAGGATACGACAACAAAAGCGTCTGTAATTGATGCGAACGGCTTGTCTGCTGATGAGGTATGCCAGCAAGTTGAAAGCAGACTGCAATAATTTTTTTAAAGACTAAAGGTTACAACTTTAGTCTTTTTTCTTACACTTCTTTTTTCGCCTGGATATTAACCCGCGGGCTCGTTTCCGTTGAAGCTTTTTTCAATTCTCCCGGCTTTTCTCCACTTTCTTCGTCGTTTAACGCAGGAGTAAATTCACTTCCATATGTAGCTCCAATATTCAGTTTTCCCTTTAACTCTTTGATTCCAAGTTGTCCAAAATTATTATTTAACTCATATTTATCCAAAATGATTTTTTCTATATTTATTTTTTCAATAATAATAGGCGCCTCTTGGCTTTTTCCTTTTGATTCAGCTGGAATTTGTTCTTGAATTGTTTGCAGCGATTTTTTCATTTCTTCCAAATTCATTTCTAAAAAGAGTAATTTTTTCTTTAATTCCTTTTCGTAATCATTTTTACCGAATATATGGAATAAATCTTTTAATGACATGCTCACAAACGCTCCCTTACTTCCTGCCTTACTTTCAAGTATATGGGGAAATCAACTTAACATGTCCAAACTAAAAAGGAGGATGCAAAAAATGTTTTTTATTCCAACAGTAGGTAATCTTGGGATCATAAAAATCACAGGAGTTAGCCTAGGCTCAACCTTTACCATTGGAAGTGCACAATTAATATCGCGGAAAAATACGAACAAAAAAAACCAAGGATTCGGGCAGCAATTGGCTGACTTTACTACCATATCTGTACCAATTAATTACGTTGAGGATTCTGATATTCTAGACGCAATTATCAATAACGGCTAGTCAATGGGTATGATTTCACCTTTTTCAATGATTCGCTGATAACTTACAAATAATAACCCATTCCAAAATTTTGCACTTAGTTGATTAGGAGCAATAGTATCTGGCAAGGTAATCTGCCTAAGAAAGTCTCCATAAAATCTTTCTGTATAGGTCTTTTTTAAATGCGGATGAAGTGGTGAGGCGGTGCCTTTTATAGTTAATATATTTCCGTTAAGCCCTAATTCAATATTTTCTTTCGTGACACCGGGGAGTTCGATCAACACAATAACTTCACTTTCACCTTCTAAAATATCAATGATAGGATAGGTGCGAAGCTTTTCCTCCTGTCCTGTTTTCCTATTTATTCCATCACTAGGGGAATTAAATTGCTGGTCACTCATCATAAATTGTTTTGTAAATTCCTGATCAAAAATATTGGTCCAGAATTCCCCGCCATGCATATTCTTGGCAAGTTCCATCCATTGTTTCAATTTATCCATTTCCATCGATCCACACCCCCTTATCCTTATTTCCATCATACTATTTATCTCTAGAAATTAATCCAACTTTTCTTTATACCTCATAAAGATTTCTGAACCGCATATATTTATAAGCAAGTATAAGGAGGGAGATAAAATGCCAACTCCAGTTCCATATATTAATATAAATATATTCATGATTAAAATTAATTCCTTTGAAAATGCTTCTGCCGTAAATATTGGGCAAAACCTTTTAGCAGAGTGGCATAATTCTGATAAAAAGAATCAGGGATTCGGACAGAATTTTGGTGATGGTAGTGATTTTGTGGCAACTAGAAGTTTTGTGGATGATAAGGATCAAATTGACTCCCCAACCTCCTTCGACTCTCAACCAATCAATACTGTAAAGGAGTGAGCTATCTTGTTATTTGCCCCAATGGTTGTCAATTTACTTGGTTTCAAAGTCAATGTTATCGATCAGGGGTCTAATATCATCATGGGTCCCAATCAACAGATCGATTTATTTGTTTCAACAAAACGGAATCAGGGATTTGGAGAATTGAACGGTGACGTTTCGCCTGTCAATATCCCAATTCAGGCGATTACAGACCAAGATGTCATTGATAGTGCCTCTGTAAAAAACAGTGTTGTTTAAACCATGACTCAAAAACTGCCGCCAGGCAGTTTTTTTGCTATAATGGTTAAGAGCTTAAAGTATTGGATGGATAAACTTGATACATAATGAATTTTGGCCTCCTATTTTATTGTCCCTTAAAGTGGCTTCCCTTTCTGTTATTTTAGTATTAATTTCCGGTACCCTTATTGGCAGACAATTAACCAAAACTAATTTCAAAGGAAAAGTAGTTGTAGAAACTTTTCTGTTACTGCCTATTGTTTTGCCGCCTACCGTAATAGGCTTTTTATTAATTTATTTCTTCGGAAGAAATAGTCCTGCCGGTATATTGATTGAGGAAATATTCCAAAGCACCATCATGTTTACCCCTTGGGCTGCGGTAATTGCGTCAACGATTGTCGCCTTTCCGCTGATGTATCAAACGGTTAAAACAGGTTTTCAATCTGTTGACAAAGATATTGAACAAGCTGCACGGGTTGATGGTGCGAACGAATGGAATGTCTTTTTATTTGTCAGCCTTCCTTTATCAACAAAATCAATTATTACCGGTATCATTTTAAGCTTTGCAAGAGCGCTTGGAGAATTTGGTGCAACTTTAATGTTTGCTGGTAATATTCCTGGTAAAACCCAAACCGCCCCCACCGCAATTTATATTGCCATGGAATCCGGAAACATGAAATTAGCCTGGTTTTTAGTCATTGCAATGGTGCTGCTCTCCTTTTTGATGCTATTAGCCACAAACTTTACCCAAAAATAAAGCGATGGAGAGGCACCTTCTCTCCATCGCTTTATTTATGAATAATTTTTTTTCGTTAATTTTCTCCGCATGCTAATATAAATTACAGCAATCCCAAGTATTATAACTCCCATAATAGCGTTAAGCTCCGTTAGTTGGTTATTATGTGCTTTTTGAGCTTTAGTGGATGGCGCAGGTGAATCGGTTTTCTTTGAAACAGTTTTTGGCTCCTTATAATGAAGAGGAACCTCCTGGACCATTTGCCCCTTTGTATTTTTTATCATCAAAATTCCGTTTTGGTCCACTTCCTTTGTTGCCCCATTTACCTCTTCTGTAATGACCGTATCTTTATCCAGGTAATATTGTTTCTGATCTTTTTGATAGATTTCCCCTTGTTTGAGAATAGCGTTTTGAAAGTGTTTAAATCCAAAATCAAACAAAGCTGCAGTATCTTTATATTTATCATTTTTAAATTCTGATTTCAGGACGACAGCCGTTAATTTAATTTTGGCATTATCAGCTGTTGTAGCCAAAGTCTGCCTGGATTCAGTGGTAAAACCTGTTTTTCCACCCGTAATCCCTGGATAAGGGAGTTCCCCTTTTAGCATGCGGTGATGTGTAACGAGCTTGGTACTCCAAGCTTGTCCCACCCACATGAGTTCTTTTGTGCCAAAGATTTCTTTAAATATTGGGTTTTTCATCGCATAATTTGTGATGAGTGCCATATCCATTGCGGTCGTGTAATGGTTCTCGTCATTCAATCCATTTGGATTCGTAAAATGAGTATTTTTTACACCAATAGTAGTATTTAAATATTGATTGATATTTTCTGCAAAATGATCAACACTTCCATCTAAGTGTTCAGCAATGGCAACGGCTGCATCATTTCCAGAGTTAATCAGCATTCCTTGAATAAGCTTTTTTAAGGGGACCTGTTCCCCCTCAACCAGATATACCCTCGTACCATCTTGTCTGACTGCATTGGCGCTGACCGTTGCAATACTGTTTAAATCCCCTTTTTCAATCGCATAGATGGCAGTTGCAATTTTAGTAATGCTGGCAGGATACATTTTTTGTTCGGCATTTTTCGCATATAAAACGGCACCTGTCTCAGAATCCAACAAACAGGCAGCCTCACTTTTAAGTTCTAATGGAGACTCCTCTGCTGCAAAGGCTTTCATTTGCCACGAAAGTACAACAAGGAAAACTATGAAATAAGTAAATATCTTTTTCAATACAAAACACCCTAACTTAAACTATTTCCTATTTGATTTTACCAGATTCCTTTTAGAAAAAAATAGTATTTTCAAAAAATGGATATAAAAAAAACCTGTCCGTAATCGTAACAGGTCAAAAAATGTTAAGTTCTTTTCTTCGATATTAGTAAAGTAATTTGGGTCATGATTAAGGGTAGAGAGGCTTTTCTTCGATAAGCTAAATATTTCGGTTCCCAAACACTCGTATACTTTTCTTTGAACTTTCTTAAGTCTTGGAAATGATAAATAAAGTGGCCATGAAGGAAAATTTGGGCGGCTATTTTCTCACTTAAAAACGCAAACTTCGATAAGCCAACATTAGCTAGAGGTGCCATCCCCATATTAAAGCGGTGATAGCCCTGTTCTTTAGCCCAATCGATTAAAGATAGAAAAAGAAAATCAATTATTCCAGGTTCTACCTCCGGCTTAAATCTCATTAAATCCACTGAAATGGTCTCTTTGTCATCGTATACATACATGATGCTCATAAAGCCAAGAATTTGTTTATTTTCATCACGTACAATTGCAAGAGGAGCCCTATTTAGATAATCTTCATCAAAGAAACCAAGGGAAAAGCCCTTCTCTGATCTCCCTTGAAGCCAATCATTTGAAATCTCTCTTAATTCAGCAAAAAGGTCATTCGAAAAAGGTGGCTGAATTAATTCAAAGGAGTATTGGTCGCGATTAAATTTACTTCTAAGTGCGCGCAGCCCTTTCATTTTGCTCCCTGAAAGTGAGAAGTCCTTCAAATCTACAAAGGCTTCTTCTCCTAATTTAAAGAAGGCAAACCCGTGACCATGAAGGAATGGTAGCATCTCGTCACTTACCTGATAGAAAACAGGCGTAAATCCATGGAGATCAGCAATTTCCTGGAATTCCTCTATCGCACTCGATAATTCACTCTTTTCCCCTATTGGATCCCCTAGTACCACTAACTTATCAGCATATTTTTGAAATGATATTAAAACATTTTTATGTTTATTCCAAAAGATGTATTTATCATGTAAAAAGATTAGGTGAGATAAAATTTTTCCATGATATTTCGTCAAATGGTGATTGATTTCATCTTCAAAATCAGAAGACCTTTCCAATTTCCATTTCTTCGGCAAGCTTATGAAATAGCCAGAGATAAGAATTAATAAAGCAATAACAAGCCCTATACTCGCACTCTTAAATAAATCACGGTAATCAAGAATTACATACGGCAAAAATTTTGTCGGAATAGCTAATTTTGCCTCAGGTAAATTTAGATAGCCGATAATGAGATACGTTGAGGTTATTATTAATATGATGGTCATATCAAAAATCGTTTTTCCCCAAGTCAGCACATAACTCTCCCGATAAAATTGATCTTTAGAGATTCTTAGTAACAGTGCTACAAAAATTAAAAAAATCGCTTCCTCGTAATCAATCCCTTTAAAAATGGAGAATAGTGCAGCGAGGATCAACGCAAACATCGTCAAATCGTAAGTCCGCTTCACACTGTATTCGATCCCGCGAGACAATCCCAAAAGTAAAAATCCTGCAGCAACCGAAAGCTGATGGGATACATTTATAATCGGAAAAGAAAGCAGCTCCTGTGCAATTCTTAACCGGGACATAATGCCAGGTACACTCGCTGATAATAACAATATTAACCCTGATAAAAATACAAGCATCGTCAGGATAATATGACTTAGTCCCTGAATAATTGCCTTAGGTAAATAGTTCCAGGATTTGTTCCACTTTTCCCAATATAGTTTAATAAAAAAGATCAAACTGGTGAAAAATGGGATGAAATAATAACCAATTCGATAAAAAAGAAGTAAGACCAAAATTTTTTCTTCAGGGATATGTAATTCTTGCATTCCCCACAAAAAAACCAAATCAAACGAGCCTAGTCCTCCAGGAATCATACTAATGATTCCCGCACAGGCTGCCACAATATAAACAGGAAAAAGCTGTTCAAAGGAAATACCTATCCCCAATACATTACATAAAACAAATATCGCAATAAATACAGCTAACCATTCAATGATCGAGATGATGACAAGTTCAACTGCTAATTTGCTAGTAAATTGGGACTGATTGTCCTTTTTTGATTTTAAAATATGTATAAATAAAAAAACCGGAAGATATAAACCAACGCCCCAAACAGCAAAATAGAGCCATTTTGTATCAATAAACAACTGAAAATGATGATAACCAAGAGCTACAATCCATGAAAGAAAGGAGATTCCCGTTAAATAAAAAAGGGAAACGGAAGCAATTACCCCTAAAAGCCGCCGTTTATCATGCTCAAACTTATGAAAGAAATAAGTTCTTAACATGGCTCCGACCAATCCGCCAAAACCTATTAAATTAGAAAAGGAATTGGCAATAAAGGATTGTTCTAACAGCTCCCTTTTTGGAACTTTTATTTGTAAAATCCTTACAAGGACAACATCATACAAAAGCATCGGCAGAACAGCACAGAAAGTGACAGCAAAAATTAATAATACTGTAAAAATATTGAGTTGACTAAGTTCATTTTTAAGTAAGTGTAAATTTAAATCCCCAGTAAATTTTTTCATTTCAACAACGGCAAAAATTAATAAAAATAATGGGAAAATAAACTTTACTACTTTTAAGATTTTTTCTTTTTTAATCCCCAATAAAATAACCACCTATTTTTTCATTCCTAATCTAACTATAAACTTTTCAATAGGAAAAATAAAAGAAAATTAATTCTTACTACCTACATTGTTGACATTTTATTTAGCGTTAAACCGTTTATAAAACAATCTAATATTGTAAAAAAAGAGACAAGTTTTCATACCACCTACGCATAAGTATTAAATAGGACAAATTATCAAGGGGGGTTTCAATTGAAATTTTTAGTGTTAAAGAAAGAAACACTTCTATTTTTTCTAGCTGTGGGTGTCGTTCTTGCCACCATCTCTGCTTGGTTTATGTTAAAAGCAGGCGACGTGACTGTGTTTAATCAACAAGCGAATAAAGATATTCGAGAAATTCATATGGTCACGGGAGAATTTAAATCAACGATGAAGAATGGTAAAGAAATTGAGGCATACCGTTGGGATCCCGGCACCATTTCTATAGAAAAAGGGGAAAAGGTTAAACTATATATTAGTGGAATAAACGGCGAAGCACATCCCTTTCATATTGAAAGAACGAAGATCAAGGGAACTGTGAAAAAAGGCGAAGAAACAGTAGTCACGCTTCAATTTAAAAAAGAAGGAACTTATAGGCTAATTTGTGAGACCCACTCGGACCGGTCACATAATGGGCCGATGATCGCTTATATAGTTGTCGATTAGAACAGGAGTCTTTCTCCTGTTTTTTTGTGCTGTTTTTTTCTTTTTCCTATAAATATGCTGATAACATTGACTTCCTCTTGTATAACAGATTTAAATATACAAAAAATTTTTATATTACAGATCTATTCGTTGTTCAAAAATCGTTCAAATTTAACCCCAAAAACCCCTTAAAAATATAGATTTCACAATTTCTTAACATATGCTCATCGTTACACAAACTAACGCTGTTATACTTAAGGTATAGATAGCACTTCAAACTGTTATATAAAATTACTATTAAATTTAGAGGTGAAAGACAATGGAACAATGGAAAGGTTTTACCAAGGGAGTTTGGACAAAAGAAGTAAATGTTCGGGATTTCATTTTGAAGAACTATACTCAATATGAAGGAAATGATTCCTTTCTATCTGGTGCAACAGAATCGACAAAGCAATTATGGGCCCAGGTTATGGAACTCACGAAGCAGGAACGGGAAAAAGGTGGAGTTCTTGAGATGGATACCGAAACCGTTTCTACTATTACCTCGCATGGCCCCGGATACCTGGATGAAGAACTTGAAAAAGTAGTCGGTGTTCAAACTGATAAGCCTTTCAACCGTTCCATGCAGCCTTTTGGCGGGATTCGTATGGCAAAAGCAGCCTGCGAAGCTTACGGCTATCAATTAAGCCCTGAAATTGAAAGAATCTTTACCGAATTCCGTAAAACCCATAATCAAGGTGTATTTGATGCTTATACAGATGAAATGATGCTTGCCCGTAAAGCTGCCATTATCACTGGCCTGCCTGATGCATATGGGCGCGGACGCATTATTGGTGACTATCGCCGTGTTGCCTTATATGGTGTTGATTTCTTAATTGAGGAAAAGAAAAAGGATCAACAGAATACCAGCAAGGTAATGACAGAAGAAAATATCCGGCTGCGTGAAGAAATCGCGGAACAAATTCGTGCTCTCTATGAATTAAAAGAGCTAGGAACTACCTATGGATTTGATATTTCCAACCCTGCCCAAAATGCACAAGAGGCCTTTCAATGGTTATATTTAGGATATTTAGCTGCCATTAAGGAACAAAATGGTGCTGCAATGAGCCTTGGCCGTGTTTCTTCATTCTTAGATATTTATGTCGAAAGGGATTTACAAAATGGATCCTTAACAGAGGCTGAGGCACAAGAACTAGTTGACCATTTTGTTATGAAGCTCCGACTTGTTAAATTTGCCCGGACTCCTGATTATAATGAGTTATTTAGCGGTGACCCAACATGGGTAACCGAATCTATTGGTGGAATGGCTCAAGACGGACGCTCACTTGTAACAAAAAACTCTTTCCGATTCCTTCATACCTTAGACAATTTAGGACCAGCTCCAGAACCAAACTTAACGGTTTTATGGTCACCGCAGCTACCTGAAAAATTTAAACAATATTGTGCGAAAATGTCGATTAAGACTAGCTCCATTCAATATGAAAATGACGATACTATGCGTCCCGAATACGGCGATGACTATGGAATTGCCTGCTGTGTTTCTGCGATGGAAATCGGCAAACAAATGCAGTTCTTCGGGGCACGTGCGAACCTAGCGAAAGCACTTCTCTATTCGATTAATGGCGGGGTAGATGAAAAGCTTAAAATTCAAGTTGGGCCTGAGTATCAGCCAATTACCTCAGAAGTATTAAATTACGAAGAAGTAATGGGGAAATTTGACTTAATGATGGAATGGCTTGCAGGCCTTTATATAAATACCTTAAATGTCATCCACTATATGCATGATAAATACAGCTATGAAAGAATAGAACTGGCTTTGCATGATTCAGAAATAATAAGGACAATGGCAACTGGTATCGCTGGTTTGAGTGTAGTGGCAGATTCACTCAGCGCCATAAAATATGGCCAAGTGAAGGTTATCCGGGATGAGAATGGGATCGCTGTTGATTTTGAAACTTTCGGTGACTTCCCTAAATACGGAAACAACGATGATCGGGTAGACAGTATTGCTGTCGAAATCGTGGAGCGTTTTATGAAAAAGCTTCGGAAACACCAAACTTATCGCAATTCTGTGCATTCGATGTCTATTTTGACTATTACTTCTAACGTTGTTTACGGTAAGAAAACGGGAAACACACCCGATGGCCGCCGTGCGGGGGAACCCTTTGCACCTGGTGCAAACCCAATGCATGGCCGTGATACAAAAGGTACATTAGCTTCCCTGTCTTCCGTTGCCAAACTTCCATATAGCTATGCAATGGACGGAATATCCAATACCTTCTCCATCGTACCAAAGGCATTAGGAAAAGAAGAAAATAATCAGATATGTAATTTAGTTTCCATCCTAGATGGCTATGCAATGAAAACCGGTCATCATCTAAACGTTAATGTCTTTAACAGAGAAACACTTTTAGATGCGATGGAACATCCAGAGCTATATCCGCAATTAACCATTCGCGTGTCTGGTTATGCAGTAAACTTTATTAAATTAACAAAAGAACAGCAGCTGGATGTCATTAACCGTACTTTTCATGAATCTTTGTAATTTAACTATTTGGGGGCTCTTTTTAGTGGAGCTCCTGCTTTTAAACGAAAGGGGAACATCATCATGATTGGAAATATTCATTCTATCGAAACACTTGGAACAGTCGACGGACCAGGAATACGTTATGTTGTTTTTACACAGGGCTGCCTTTTGCGGTGCCAGTTTTGTCATAACGCGGATACTTGGGAAATCGGTACAGGTAAGCAAATGACCGTTTCCGAAATCATGGATGATTTAATGAGTTATCTCCCCTTCCTTCAAGCCTCTGGAGGCGGCATAACAGTTAGCGGCGGGGAACCATTGTTACAGATTCCTTTTCTCATCGAATTATTTAAGGAATGCAAAAAGAAAGGGATTCACACCACTATCGATTCCTCTGGCGGCTGTTACTCTCATTCTAAGCTTTTTATTGAACAGCTTGAAGAATTATTACAATATACGGATCTCATTTTATTAGATTTAAAACATATCAACCGAAAAAAACATATCCAATTAACTGGAATGGCAAATGATCATATTCTCGAATTTGCCAAATATTTATCCGGCCTTAATGTACCAATTTGGGTAAGACATGTCCTAGTTCCAACCGTTACGGATGACGAAGAAGATTTACAAAAGCTCGGTGAATTCATCGGTACACTGGTAAATGTCCAAAAGATTGAAATTCTCCCCTATCATAAACTCGGTGTTTACAAATGGGAGGCTCTAGGACATGAATATCCATTAAAATATGTAGAACCTCCAACGGAGGAAAAAGTAGATTCTGCCTACCATATGTTAACAGCCCATTGGAATTAAAAGCGGAACAATTCCGCTTTTTCCTTTTTACAAAAGGCTATTAGCAATCTCTTCATCTTTTGGTATTTTAGCAAGGATTAAATTGATTATTTAACTATTCTCCTATATACTCTTATCATTGGCTGTTTATGCGAGGTGAAAATTTTTGTTCCAATTACTTATTGATCATTCAGATATAAATGCCTTAACGGCTCTTTATGTCAGCATTTATTTAGGAATGATGCTGAAATACCTATGGGCTTGGGGAGTGGAATATTCCTTTATTGGCTCGCAGACAAATCCTGCAAATACAAAAATTATTCACCCGTGGTTTTTTTATAAGAAAAAAAGCCGTTTAAATGGGAGTTTTATCCTGATTAGAATTGTTAAATATATTCGTAGAAAAGAATGTTCTCAGGACGATGCCGAGGAACCTATTTCCTTCCTTTTAACTTAGCATACTAAAACACATTTATAGGAGGAAATATGAAAACAAAACGTTCTTCACTTATTCTTATTGCTTTATTATCTTTAACAACCCTAATTCTATCTGCCTGTTCTTCCCAAAGTCAAAGTGGTAATAACAATGGATTTTTCCACACCTATCTTGTAAATCCATTTTCCTCGATTATCCACTCTGTGGCAGATTTTTTTGGCGGGAATTATGGCTTAGCGATTATTCTTGTTACCCTAATTATCAGACTTGTATTAATGCCATTAATGTTGCGACAATATAAAAATCAGATGCATATGAAGGAAAAAATGGATGTCTTAAAGCCTGAAATGGACGCCATTCAAAATAAAATGAAGGCTGAAAAAGATCCAAAGAAAAAACAAGAGCTTCAAGCTGAAATGATGGGGCTTTATAAAAAGCATGGCGTTAATCCATTAAATATGGGATGCTTGCCAATCCTCATTCAAATGCCGATTTTGACAGGCTTTTATTATGCAATTCGAGGTTCAAAGGAAATTGCCCACCATAAATTTTTATGGTTTAGCCTTGGACACCCTGACATTTTTATTACGATCATCGCCGGGCTTATATATTACTTCCAGTTTAAAGTTTCACAATCCAATATGCCGTCTGCCCAGCAGGCGCAAATGAAGTACATGGGGTTATTATCACCGTTGATGATTGTTATGTTTTCATTTAGCGCCCCAGCTGCTCTTCCGCTTTATTGGGTAGTAGGTGGAACGTTCCTTATCGTTCAAACATTGATAAGTCGAAATCTGTATCAATCGAAAAAAACGGCAGAAGTTGCTGTGAAACAAAAATAATTCACTCCTTAAAAGAAGCATTGATTCCCGATGCTTCTTTTTTATTCCCTATTTGTGCTTAAGGATAGTTTCTTTCCATTTTGGAATGCTATTCTTGTACAACTAAGACAAAGGGGTGCTAAATCAAATGAAAAAAGGGTTATTCTTAACATCTGCCTTACTTTTTAGTCTTTATTTAACTGGTTGTGCAAATAAAAATGTGAATGATGTAGCCAACCGGAACAGAAATGAGATTGAACCTGCACGGGTTAATTATCAAAACCCGAATCATGGCGGACCAGCTATCACAGGTGTTGATACTAGTGACTCTGAACTTGACCGAAATATGAACATGCGAAATGTCCGTAACAATGTTGGGAATAATCAATCAAAAATGAGGATTGCTGATAAGGCTGCTGACAAGGTAACCAGCCTGTCTGAGGTTGACAGCGCCAATATCATTGTTACAGATAATAACGCCTTTGTTGCCGCTAAACTGAACAATTCATCCCGCAATAAATTAACCAGTGATATCGAAAATAAAATATCGCGAAAAGTAAAATCTGTTGACCCGGATATTGACAATGTATATGTATCGGTTAATCCCGACTTTTATGATCGGATGAACACCTATGCCAATGATATTCGGAATGGAAGACCTGTTTCAGGATTAATCGATGAATTCTCCAAAACGATTCGCCGTGTTTTTCCTGATGCTCGATAATATAAAATAAAGACTGCAGGCAATACCCTGCAGTCCTTATCTTATGCATCTTGAAAATACTCTTTGTAAAAACCGCCAACTTTCCCGGAATTATCAATAATGTAATAAAACTCTTCTGTTTCATTTTTTACATCATAGATTTTCCCAGCAGTTAACGCGTTATGAACTAGGTATTTTTTTGCATCCGTATGAACACACTTCACTTTTTTTACAGTTTCACGTTCACGCCAAGATAAATGGATCATTGCTGCCACCGTCCCTATTAGTCATTGTCCATTTTCTAGTATAATCAAAAGGGATTGTATTGTGCAACAACTCACCATATTAGATTGAAATTAATTTTTAACTGCTTCGATAGCTTTTTCTTTTAAACGATATTTTTGTATTTTTCCTGAGGCCGTCATTGGATAGGCATCGGTGAACTCAACGTAGCGAGGGATTTTGTACTTTGAAATTTTCCCGCTGCAATATTCTCTGATTTCTTCTGCCGTTGCCTCCTCGCCCTCTTTTAAAATGATCCAGGCCATCACTTCTTCTCCATATACTTCATCAGGGACACCGATCACCTGAACATCCAGAATCTTCGGATTAGAGTAGAGAAATTCTTCAATTTCACGTGGATAAATATTTTCTCCACCTCTAATGATCATATCCTTTAACCGGCCAGTTATTTTGCAATAGCCGTTTTCACCCATCACAGCCAAATCGCCTGTATGGAGCCATCCCTCAGCATCAATTGCCTCATTTGTAGCTGATTGGTTTTTATAGTACCCCTTCATCACATGGTAGCCTCTAGTACAAAGTTCTCCTTGATCCCCAAAAGGAACTTCTTGTGATGTACCTGGTTGAACTACTTTAACCTCAACGTTCGGAAGGGCTTTTCCTACGGTCTCTACGCGTAAGTCAATCGGGTCATCCGTTCTAGTTTGGGTTATAACAGGTGATGCCTCTGTTTGACCATAGGCAATCGTTATTTCTGTTGCTCCCATTTTCTCAATAACTGCCTTCATAACCTCAATGGGGCAGTTCGAGCCTGCCATTATTCCCGTTCTTAAAGTTGATAAATCATATTTCTCAAACTCAGGGTCATTCAATTCTGCAATAAACATCGTAGGGACTCCGTGAAGTCCTGTACACTTTTCATCCTGTACTGTTTGTAAAACCCGTTTCGGGCTAAACTCCTGCACAGGAACCATTGTCGCTCCCACTGAAACACAAGCCATTGTTCCTAGAACACAACCGAAGCAGTGGAAAAATGGCACTGGAATACAAAGTCTATCCCGTGCGGTCAACTTCATACAACTGGCGATATTAAAGCCATTATTAACGATATTATTATGGGTAAGCATTACACCTTTAGGGAAACCCGTTGTCCCAGAAGTATACTGCATATTTATGACATCATCCGGCTCTAGTGAATCCATTCTCTGATTTAATTCTTCATCAGAGACCAATTGGCCAAGCTTCATTATATCATCCCAGGAATAGGTTCCTGGATAGCGTTTGTCCCCGAGGACTATGACATTTTTTAGATATGGCAAACGGCTGCTTTTCAGGTTCCCTGGTTCCGAGTTACTTAATTCTGGTGCAATTTCATAGAGCATATCAATATAGGAGGATTCCTTCCATGCATCCATTAGAATAATAGTTGTGGAATCTGATTGTTGCAGAAGATACTCAAGTTCCGCTGTACGATAGTTAGTGTTAACGGTAACTAGAACTGCTCCCATCTTACCTGTTGCAAATTGCGTAATCAGCCATTCAGGAGTATTGGTCGACCAGGCAGCAAGCTGTTCTCCCTTATCTATTCCGAGTTTCATCAAACCCTTAGCTGCAAGCCGGCAAATATCATTAAATTCGCGATAAGTCCATCTTAAATCCCGATCTGAGTATATCACTGCTTTATTGTCGGGTTGTAATTTTGCTTTTTCTTCTAAAAGCTCACCAATGGTAACATTTAATAATACCGACATTCTCCCATCCCCCTTATGTACATAAAAATGCAATAAAACGCTTTCAAAAGTATGTTACCATATTTATACGAATATTCAATATTTTTAAAATATAATTCTCTTCCGTGAACGAACTATGAACAATTTATGAACCTTTTTATTTTTAAGAATAAGGGGTTCTCAAAATAAAAGAAAACCATTACAATAGTAAAAACTGAATATTCAATCCATTTTCCAAGGAGGCATTCTCACATTGAAAATTATGAGTAATGAGCAGCTGGTTGTGACGTATCGGGACGCTTTGAAGTCTGGTAAGGAAAAGGAATGGATTAAAATATTAAAGGATGAAATTCAACGCCGTGGATTAAGACCATTTAAGAATCGATAATGAATCGTAACACGCCAAAAACCGCTGAACCATTATTCAGCGGTTTTTCAATTTCCCTTATCCCTCGAGAAGCAAACTCTCAGGGTCCTCGAGCATTTCTTTTATTTTACTTAGGAAGCTTACCGCCTCTTTTCCATCAACAATACGATGATCATAAGAAAGGGCAACATACATCATCGGACGGTTCTCCGATTTCTCCTTATCTATCGCAACAGGTCTTAACTGAATTTTGTGCATTCCAAGAATTCCAACCTGTGGTCCATTTAATATTGGAGTTGACAGTAATGAACCAAAAACCCCGCCATTGGTAATCGAAAAAGTTCCCCCTTGTAAATCGTTTAAGGAAAGTTTATTGGTTCTTGCTTTTTCGGCAAGTTGCATGATATCCATTTCAATTTCCGCAAATGTTTTCCGATCGGCATCTCTTACCACGGGAACGACGAGTCCTTCTTCTGCGGCAACCGCAATTCCTATATCATAAAACTTTTTAATTAACAGTTGATCACCCTGAATTTCCGCATTTAAATAAGGAAATTTCTTTAGAGCAGCAACAACTGCTTTGGTAAAAAAGGACATAAAGCCAAGCCTGACCTCATTTTCCTCGAAAAATTTATCTTTTCTCCTTTTTCGAAGGTCCATGACTGCTGTCATATCAATTTCGTTAAAGGTTGTCAGCATGGCAGCGGTTTGTTGTACCTCTACAAGTCTTTTAGCAATTGTTTGGCGCCGGCGCGACATTCGCTCGTATAAAATGGGTTTAGAATCATTTTGACCTGACACCATTTCTTCAGCTTTTCCCACTTTTTGAGTATTATTTTGGGCCGGATGTTGATAGGACGAAACATCCTGCTTTCTTATTCTTCCTAGAGGATCCACTGCAGGAATATCATTCAGATTGAGACCTTTTTCTCTAGCTAGGCGTCTGGCTGCTGGGGAAGCAATCGGACGGGAAATTAATTCTTCTTTCTTTTCTTGAGCTTCGGCAGTCGCTGCTATAGGTTGTATTGGTGGTTGTGCAATTGTCTCAGGCGGTTTTTGTTCAGTTGCAACGACAGTATTGCTTTGACCGGTTTCATCAACAGCAGCGATCGTTTCCCCTACTCGCACCGTGTCACCTTCGGCAAATTTCTGTTCAGTAAGCGTTCCTGAAAAATCTGAAATAATTTCTATATTGACTTTATCCGTTTCTAGTTCGACAAGATAATCGCCTTTTTCTACATGTTCCCCAACATTTTTTAGCCATTTCGCAATCGTTCCTTCTGAAATCGATTCTGCTAATTCCGGTACTTTAATTTCAGCCATGGTGTAAACCTCCTTTTTCTGCCCTTGTTAAGGCTGCTTGAAGAATTTTGGATTGGGCAAGTTTATGAACATTCGGTTCCCCTTCCGCTGGGCTTGACCGGCGGCGGCGGCCAATATAGTCAACTTTCATTCCGGTTGGAACTATTTCATTAATTCTCGGCTCCACAAAATTCCAGACTCCCATATTTTTTGGCTCTTCTTGAGCCCAAGCCACTTCTTTGATATTCTCGTACTTCGCAAAAATTCCTCGTAATTCATCAGCTGGGAATGGATATATTTCCTCAAGTCTAATGACCTGAAGCCAATCATAATTGTCAGAATTTTTTACCTGCTCTGCAATATCAATCGATATTTTTCCAGAACAAAGGACAATTTTTTCAACCTTTTTATCGTCCCTATCTGTTTGGAAATGTTCCATTACCGGTTTAAATTCTCCTTCACTTAAGTCAGCAGCCGTCGAGGAAACAAGCGGGTTACGTAAAAGGCTTTTCGGCGCCATAATAATAAGCGGTTTTATCTCTTCCTTAGTTAGCATAGCAGCCTGACGTCTTAACAGGTGAAAATACTGGGCAGCACTTGAAAGGTTTGCGACCGTCCAATTTTTTTCTGCAGCGGATTGTAAAAATCTTTCCACCCTTCCGCTTGAGTGTTCTGGACCTTGCCCTTCATACCCATGCGGGAGCAACAAAATTAGACCAGACTTTTGTCCCCATTTTGCCCTTCCGGCAGCGATGAATTGATCAAATATAACTTGTGCAGCATTGGCAAAATCACCATATTGAGCTTCCCAAATCACTAATGTTTCCGGTGAAAAGACATTATACCCATATTCAAAACCAACTACAGCGCCTTCCGTTAAGGGACTATTATAAACGGCAAATGATGCTTTTGCTGACGAAAAATGATGAAGAGGTGAATAGGTTTCACCTGTTTGACTATCATGGAGCACAAGATGACGATGGGCAAATGTACCGCGTTCTGAATCTTGTCCTGTTAACCTAATAGGCGTTCCTTCAGCCAAAATCGTCGCAAATGCCAGGGTTTCAGCTAAGGCCCATTCGATTTTCCCATTTTCTTCAAGTGCCTCTGACCTTCTTTGCAATATTTTTTCCAGCTTGTGGAAAACGGTGAATTCCTTTGGCCATTGAAGCAATTCGCTGTTCAGACTTTGAAGTGTTTTTAAAGGAACTTTGGTGATAATTGATTCATGTTCCTTCTTGAATTTTGGTGGTTCAGGGACACTTATTTCCGTATCTTTCTTAATCATTGAAACTTTTTCATTGGCATTTGCTAATCTATCCCTGATTTGTTTTTCTAGTTCTGCTAACTCGTCTTGTTTTATAACGCCTTGATCCATTAAACTCTTCGCATAGATTTCTTTGACGGTAGGGTGCTTAGTTATTAACGAATACATTTGCGGGCTGGTTGTCATTGGCTCATCCATTTCATTATGGCCAAACCTTCTATACCCGATTAAATCGATTAGAAAATCTTTTTGGAATACATAGCGATATTCTGCGGCGAAAATAGCTGCAGCGATACAGGCCTCTGGATCATCCGCATTTACATGCAGGATGGGAATTTCAAATCCTTTGGCAAGGTCACTTGCATACCTGGTGGAGCGTGAATCCGCCGATTCCGTGGTAAAGCCAATTGTGTTATTGGAAATAATATGAATGGTGCCTCCTGTACGATATCCCTTTAACCTGCTTAAATTGAGTGTTTCAGCAACAATTCCCTCACCAGGAAATGCTGCATCACCATGAATTAAGATTGCTACCGCAGATTTACTATTTTCTTCAGCATACCCAGGCTTTGTTCGATCGTCCTGTGCCGCCCTTGTAAATCCTTCTACAACCGCTCCAACATATTCAAGGTGGCTTGGATTATTGGCAAGCGATATTCTTGCCCTGACAGAATGACCACCATCCAACTCTCTGTTGAGCCCAAGGTGATATTTGACATCGCCGGTCCAGCCAAAGTTGATGCCTGTTGATCCTTCCGATGGAACAAGTTCTTTATTTGGGGCATGCTGAAACTCTGCAAATATCATTTCGTATGGTTTATTAAGGACATGGGCTAGGACATTTAATCTGCCGCGATGTGCCATTCCTATATTAATATTTTCAGCACCATCTATAACAGCCTCAGAAATAACCTCATCAATGAGTGGGACCATTGCATCAAGTCCTTCAATTGAGAAACGCTTTTGACCGACAAACGTTTTATGAAGAAACTTTTCAAATTCTTCGACTTCCACAAGCCTTTTTAAAATATTTTTTCTTTTTTCATTCGTTAGGGTCGTACGAAAACGGCTGTCCTCAATTCTTTCCATTAACCAATTTTTCTCTCTGACGTCATGTACATGGTCAAATTCAAAAGTAATCGATTTTGTATAAATCTCTTTTAAATATACAAACGCTTCTAGTGCGTTTTGATAAGATAATGGGCTATTTTTTGTCATGATATCAGCCGGTAAATTTATTAAATCCTCCTCACTGATTCCATGGCTTTTTAATTCTAAGTGGGTTACATCTGGTTTTTGATTCCCTAATGGATAAATATTTGCTGCCAGGTGTCCGTAAGTACGGATATTTTCAGCAAGCTTTACAGCTGCAAGGAACTTTTCACTCTCAATTAACGGCGCCTTCAGATTTGATACTGGAACTGTAATTCCTGCTTCGATAAAATCCTCCTCATTTAATTGTTCAAAAATAACTCTCATATCCTGCTCAACCGACAAAGGATCCTCTTTATATTTTTCAAATTGTTCCATTAAATAGCCAAGATTAGGCCCAAGAAAATTATTTAGGAAGGCTTTTTTATTTGCATTCTGTCTGGTCATTCATCAATCCCCCTTAAAACGTATGTATCCTATTGGACTTTAAATGAATCTATATATCTTTACGTTTACGACCCTGTTTAGTGTGTGTAATTTTGAACAAATAATTTCATATACACAACAAAAAAAGACCGAACCGGTCTTTTTAATGGCTATTTTCGCATAAATTGTTGTTTTACGTATAAGTTTATCAACCCGTATAACTAGAAGCGTCGGGGCATCTTTTCGTAAGAGCCTTTGCGAAAATTGCCCAGAAACTTAGTAAATGAACCTTATTAAGTTCCAAAAGCAACAAAGTTTACGAAAAGAGCCTTTTTAAAGGAAAATTTATTTTAAAGATATGTGCTTATGTGTTTTAGAGTTTATTTTTCGTTTTTCTCTATTAATCGATTGGAAGAATCATGCTGACCTTTGTTCCCACGCCTTCTTTACTTTCGATCGAAATGGACCCATTGTATTTCATAATTAACCGTTTGGCAATCGATAATCCTAAACCCGTTCCTCCGTTTTCTCGGCTACGCGCTTTATCTACTCGATAAAAACGATTAAATACTTCCGGTATATGTTCACTAGATATGCCAATTCCACTGTCGGCGACAGATATCAATATTTCACGACCTCTTTGAAAGGCGGAAATCCAGATAGTTTTATTTTCCTGTGAATACTTGATCGAATTGTCGATGAGAATAATCAGGATTTGTTCTAAATGCTGCTCAGCGATCGCAGCCTTAGGAATTGACTGATCTATTTCAAGTTTAAACTGGTACTCGGGATGAACAATCTCGATATTTTTAATCAAGTGCTGTAAAACAGCAGGGATATCCGCCTTATCCCCACTTTTTACACGTGGATTTTCTGCACGTGTTAAAAGTAGTAAATCATTTATTAGCTTTTTTAACCTTGATAGTTCCTGTAATGAGGCATCAAGGGATTCATCAAGAATAGCAGGATCCTTTTTCCCCCAGCGATTTAATAATGACAGATGCCCTTCAAGGATTGAAACGGGTGTTCTCAATTCATGGGAAGCGTCCTCTACAAATTGTTTTTGCTTCATGAATGACTTCTCAATTTCATCCATCATTTCATTAAAAACGTTTGTAAGGTCTGTTAATTCATCCTTATGCACGTATAATTCCATTCTTCCTTGAAAACCATTTTCTTTTATCCTTTTCATGGCTCGTGCCAAATCCCTGACTGGTCGTAACAGCTGTTTTGAAAGAAAAAACCCGCTAATAGCACTAAAAAGAATGGCTGCTGACCCAAATATCGTCATGACCCAAAAGAGATTACTCATCATTTTATGATAATTGTTTAATTGCCGAACGATCTCTAGGGTTCCTTTAAACTTTTGACTCATTAAGGGGTATCTCGCAACAATAGCTTCATTACCTTCGATGGACACTCTTTCAATCGTTCTATTTTTTGCTGGAGTTGGCTCTAACACTGAAAAGTCCCCATTTTTATCAGAAACAAGCAGCTCTCCTTTTTGATTGTACACCCTAATTAACTGATCTTTATCGTTCATTTTTCTTAAAAAGACTTCACTATTTTCTATATCCTGTTGAGATAAAGGACCCGGCTTAACTTTATAAAAGGCAGCAATATCTGTGATGGTTCTATTTATGGCAATTTCTTCTCGATTCAACATCCATTTTGACACGGTATGATATTCTAAAAGGCTAAACAAGAAAAAGGTTAGAAAAATGGCTGTAGAACTGCTTAAGACTAATTTAGTCTGCCAGGGAAGCCGTTTTAAAAAATAGCCTATTTTCTTTTTCATCTCATAACATATCCTGTTCCGCGCACTGTTTGGATATAGCTTGCTTCATTTAGATCATCAATTTTATTTCTCAGATAACGAACGTAAACATCCACAACATTAGTTTCTACCCCGGTGCTATAACCCCAAACTTTATTTAATAGTACTTCTCTTGTTAGAACTATATTAATATTGGTCATAAAAATCACTAAAAGGTCATACTCGCGTTTGGTTAAAGCAATCACCTTATCCCCTTTTTTAACCACACAGGATTCCAGTTCAACCACAATATCCTTAAAAGTTACTATTGTTAATTCTGTTGTTCCTAATGCTTCAACCCTTCGAAACAACGACCTCAATCTAGCTAGTAATTCCTCGATCGCAAATGGTTTTACAATGTAGTCATCTGCCCCGCTATCCAGGCCGGAGACACGGTCGAGAACACTATCCCTTGCTGTAATCATAATGATTGGCAGGGTCTTATTTGCCTGTCTGATCCTTCGGCAAACCTCGAGACCATTTAATTCAGGCAGCATTAGATCAAGCAGGATGGCGTCCCAGGTTTCAGTAATGGCCAATTGCAACCCGGTACGGCCATCTGAGGCAACTTTTGTTTCATAACCTTCATAATTCAATTCAAGGTCAATAAATCTGGCTAAGTTTTTTTCATCTTCAATGATTAATATTTTAGGCATACTTCCACGCTCACAATGTATTTTCTTTTATTTTAACTGATGTTTGTCATGAAAAAAATTAATTACTGCGTGTACAATTTCAATCGACTGGTATGACATAAGAGAAAGTGCGGTTAGTGAAAAGAAGCCAACAATAACTAAACGAACCCAAGGCATCTTGCATTCCTCCTTTTCCAGCAGTCTAAGTATTTAAGCTAGAATTGAAGCCATTATAGCGCTGAAAAAGGAAAGCAGTATGAAAAGAAAATGAGAATCTAATAAAAAAATGTTTATGATAAAGAAAAGCACACGCGCGAAACGTGTGCTAACTAATAGGAACCATCATTTTGGTTAGGCTTGTTCTTAGCAGCAAGAAAGACGCAAACCTAAGCAAAATGAACTTAAATAATCTGAATTATTCACAAGCTGGTTCCTAAAGATTATTCATACAACCATATCATACAAGAGAAATCATAAAGATAAATGAAAATATCATTAAAAATAGATTAGAAATGATTATATAGAGCGAGCTGAGGGTTTACCGAAAAGTCTTTTAACTTTGAAGTAATTTTATCCACAGCGTCAATGGGGTTTTCGGCAATAATTTCAAAAAATTCTCCTTCGTAATCTCCTCTCGCATGATCATAGCGTGGGTCATAATAGTGTTCAAGTAAAATTCGTATCATTTCAGGATAATTTTGATCCTCTAATGTTTGCATAAGTACTTTTTTAATATCATTATCCTTTATCCTTCTTAACACCTTTTCTAAACTAACTGATATTTTTTCCCGATACCAAGGCTGATCTCTATAAGGCAGTACATATTCGGTAACAAGGTGCCGAACTCGCTGCTCAATTGGTGAATGAAGATGAATGTTAATGCCTTTAAACTTGCTGGTCATTAATTCCTCCGGCTGGACTGCTTTGCCAATTCGTTTGCTTTCTGCCTCAACCAGAAAATACTCAGAACCGTGGATTTCTTGTAAACCTTTAAAAAGAAGAGCGTCGAAGGTTTTTTGGTTATATCCTTCACCTAGACCAATGGTACCAAAAATCGAACCTCTATGGCCGGCCATTTCTTCAAGATCCAAAACAGCATATCCCTTCTGTTTTAAAATTTTCAAAACCTCTGTCTTGCCGACACCAGTCAATCCATGCAATACGATAGCTTTGTCTGGCAGCATCGTTGGCAATTTCTCAAGGATATAATTACGATAGGCTTTATATCCGCCGACCAAACGCCATGAATAAAGACCGGCGAATTCTAAAAAGGTTACGACTGCCTTGCTGCGCATTCCGCCGCGCCAGCAATGGATAATCAGTTCTCCGTCCGTATTAAAGGATTTAATGGTTTGAAGTAAATCGGGTATTTTGGGAGAAACAAGCTCCATCGCTCTCCATTTTGCTGCTGCCTGTCCTACTTGTTTATAAATTGTCCCTATTTCTTGGCGTTCTTCGTCAGTAAATAAAGGCACATTGATTGCTCCAGGAATCGCACCATCGTTAAACTCAATTGGCGAGCGTATATCAATGATGATCGGATTCTTCATCGTCATAAGTTCTTCAACAGTTATTTCCTTCATAGATATTACACTCCCTGTAAAATAAATATCAAAACAAACAAAAACTTCCGCTATGGGAAGTTTCGTACAAATGTTTGTCAGCAGAAAAAAATTTTATATATTACGAGTATAATCATATTATAAGGGAGATAATCATCGCTATCAAGAATTTCAAAATTCCTGCTAGCATTTAACACTTTTTCCTATCCAATTTTTGATTCTTGCTTAAAAACAGACATTAATTTTTCCATTTCTACTAAATCATTTTTTTCAAATAACTCCACAATTTTACTTCCGACAATAACACCATCACAATTAGCTGTTAATTCTAACGCCTGTTGTTCATTAGAAACTCCAAATCCAGCCAAAACAGGAATCGGACTAACTTTTTTCACCTGTTTTAAAAATTGATGCAACTCACTGTCGTATTCATTTCTCGTTCCTGTAATCCCCTTTATTGTTACAGAGTATAAAAATCCCCTTCCCTTACTAGCAATCGTTTTTATCCTTTCGATTGGAGTTGTAAGGGTAACAAGACGAATTAATTCCACCTGTGCTTCTTCAAGCTTGGGCGCAATAAGCTCCTCTTCTTCCACAGGCAGGTCCGGAATAATACAGGCATCCACGCCGGCACTGCTAATATCACGGACAAATTCGCCGATCCCATAACAATAAATAGGATTTAAGTAAGTCATAAGGATAATCGGAATAGTAACAATCTTTCTTGCTTTTTCAATTTCAGCAATAATTCCTTTTAAGGTTGTACCTTTTTCTAATGCTCTAATCCCTGCCTGTTGTATCGTAGGCCCATCGGCTACCGGGTCTGAAAAAGGGACACCTACTTCAATGGCAGAAGCCCCGAACTTTTCTAGTAAAACCAAGCGGTCTACTAAACACTCCAATCCACCGTCCCCTGCCATTAAATAAGGAACGAACGCTTTTCTTTGATCTTTATTTAATAAAGTAAAAGTTTGTTCGATACGATTCATGATTATTTCTCCCCTTCAAGCCTTTTTTTCACAGCATCCACATCTTTATCACCGCGTCCAGACAAACAGATAACAATACTTTGAGTTGTTTCCATTTCTGCCGCAAGTTTTACAGCAAATGCAACCGCATGAGAACTTTCAAGTGCCGGTATGATTCCCTCCAGCTTTGATAATAGCTGAAAGGCGTCTAGTGCCTCTTTATCGGTGATAGATTGATAGTTTGCCCGGCCGATATCTTTTAAATAGCTGTGTTCCGGTCCTACACCAGGATAATCAAGACCCGCGGAAATCGAATGGGCTTCTTGAATCTGACCATTTTGATCCTGAAGTAAATACATTAAAGACCCATGTAATACGCCAGGTTTGCCTTTCGTTAATGAAGCAGCATGATATTCTGTATCAACACCTCGACCAGCTGCTTCTACGCCATAAAGCTTGACTTCTTCATTCTCAATAAACGGATGGAACATGCCCATTGCATTACTTCCGCCGCCAATACAGGCGACAACTGCAGCAGGAAGCTTTCCTTCAAGCTTATAAAATTGCTCTTTTGTTTCTTTGCCGATTACACTTTGAAAGTCCCTAACCATTTGCGGAAATGGATGCGGCCCCATTACAGACCCTAATAAATAGTGGGTATCATCGACATTTGCAACCCAGTACCTTAAGGCCTCGTTCACAGCATCTTTTAAGGTTGCACTACCAGAAGTAACACTAACGACCTTTGCACCTAGCAATTCCATTCGAAACACATTTAGCGCCTGCCTTTTGATATCTTCCTCCCCCATAAAGATAATGCAATCGAGATTTAATAAGGCGCAAACTGTTGCCGTTGCCACACCATGCTGCCCCGCACCCGTTTCTGCTACAATCTTTCTTTTCCCCATTCGTACTGCAAGGAGTGCCTGACCAATCGCATTGTTAATCTTGTGTGCACCCGTATGATTTAAATCCTCTCTTTTTAGAAAAATCCTCGCTCCACGAGCATGCTTTGTAAGATTTTCGGCAAAGTATAATGGGGTTTCTCTCCCTACATAATCTTTTGATAATCTTTGAATTTCAGCGTGAAAGCTAGGGTCTTTCTTTGCATCATCATATGCCTCACCGAGCTCAATAACTGCCTTCATTAGTGTTTCTGGTACAAATCTTCCGCCGAAAATGCCAAAATGGCCTTTTTCATTTGGTAATGTATATGTGTTCATTTTGTAATCCCTCCAATTAAGCTTCCTTTTACCTTTTCAATAAATGTTTTTATTTTCTGGAGATCTTTTTTTCCATCCGTTTCTACTCCAGAGCTCACATCAACCATAAAGGGTTGAATAATATGGATGGCCTCTACCACATTGCCTGCGTGCAATCCGCCGGCAAGAATGACCCGTTTACGATTTATTAGACTTAAATTGACCTCGCTCCAATTAAAAGCAGTGCCATTTCCACCTCGATATTTTCCTTTAGGACTGTCTAGTAAGAAATAGGCACCCGGAAAATTCTTATAGGTTTCTAAGTTCTCATTTCCCTGAAAGCTAATAGCTTTGATTACTGGTAATGAAAGTGATTCGCTAAAAGAAGCCGTTTCATCACCGTGTAATTGGATATGAGTAAGGCCAACAATGGAAGCAATTCGTTCGATTTCTTCTTTTGTTTCATTAACAAATACCCCAACTTTGAATACTTCTTTAGGTAGAAAGGAAGCTATTTCTTTTGCCTTATCAATCGAAACCCTCCTTTTACTTTCTGCAAATACAAACCCAATGGCATCAGCCCCAAATTGGGCGGCCGCAATTCCTGTTTCTACATCGGAAATACCGCAAATTTTTACTTTCATCTTCGTGCACCTTCTTTCAAAGGTAAGCGAAAATTCAAAAAGGATTGTTTCACGTCCGCACTTTTCATGAAAGCTTCCCCGACTAAGACCCCATTTGCACCAGCATTTCTTACCCGTTCCACATCTTCTTGATAATGGATTCCACTCTCACTTATGAGATAGGCACCCGCATCTCTTACAACAGTTGCTAATTTCTCTGTAACTTCCAGCGAGACATGAAAGGTTTTTAAGTCGCGATTATTTACGCCAATAAGCTTGGCACCAGTTTTCAGGGCCGTTTCCAGTTCATCCAGATTATGGACCTCCACCAATACTTCCAACCCTATGCCCTTTGCGTATTGAAAAAGTTCTATTAACTTTAATTCGTCCAATGCTGCAACAATCAGCAAAACAATGTCTGCGCCATGAGCTGCAGCAAAATCAATTTGAATTTGATCAATAATAAAGTCTTTACATAGAATCGGCAGGTTTACCGTGTTTCGAACCTCCAGCAAATCAGAAAATGAACCCTTAAAAAAGGTTTGATCTGTCAGGACAGAAATCGCGGAAGCGCCATATTCTTCGTATAAACCAGCTTGAATCGCTGGTGGAATTTTATCGTTAATAATTCCTTTAGAAGGCGATGCCCGCTTAAATTCGGATATAATGGAAATTTCTTCAGCTGATTGCAGCTTTTGAATAAACGACCTTCTCTGACGTTCAACGGAATGCAATGACTCTCTTCCCTGAAGGAGTAGGGGAAGTTCTTTTTTCTTTTGAGCAATAATTTTATCTAAGATTGTTTCCACTTAAATCGCCTCTTTCTTACCGGATGCTTGGGTTTTTTCAATTAAGCAAGTTAATTTTTCATAAGCAGCACCGGAATCAATAATTTCCCTAGCAGCTAGAATTCCGCCCTTAATGGAATTTGCTTTGCCAGCTGTAAAAATCCCCATTCCTGCATTAAGCAATACCGTATCACGGTAAGCACCTTTTTCACCTTTTAACACTTTTACTAATATTTCGGCATTATCCTTTGAATCCCCGCCCTTGATACAGCTATTATCATATTGCGGGAGATTGACCTCTTCTGGATGGAAGGATTGGCTCGTTATGATTCCATCCTCTAAAAGAGTCAGATAGTTTTCTCCTTGGAGGGAAGCTTCGTCCATAAACCCTGCCCCATTAATGACAATGGCTCGCTTACGGCCCAGCTTCTTTAGAACATCGGCAAACACATTTATTAAGTCTCTTCGATACACACCGAGCAATTGATAGTCTAAATCAATCGGATTTGTCAGTGGTCCGATAAAATTAAACACTGTTGGTATTTTCAATTGTTTTCGAACGGTCATTACTTTTTTCAATTTTGGATGGACATTCGGTGCAAATAAAAAGGATAATCCGATTTCTTGAAGAATTTCTTCAGTTCTTTCTGCTGACAGATTTAAGTTCACCCCTAAGTACTCTAGAACATCGGCACTTCCTGTCTTGCTCGAAACACTCCTATTTCCATGTTTAGCAACAGGGATTCCGGCGCCAGCGATTACAAATGCAGAGGTTGTGCTGACATTAAAGCTTGAGGAACCATCCCCTCCCGTTCCACAATTATCAATTACACCTGGCAATCTCGTTTTAAAGTTCAGTGTATTGGCCTTCATCGCTTTGACAATACCCGTTATTTCATCAACTGTTTCTCCTTTGGACTTCAACCCCATTAGAAAAGCAGCTATTTCTGATTCTGAAACTTCTTCACCTAAGATGAAATCGACTGCTTCTTTCATCTGGCTTTCAGAAAATGATTCACGCTCAGCTAACTGGAGTAAATAATTCTTCATTCGTCCTCATCCTTTCGATCTCAAGTAAAAAGTTTTTCAATATTTGTTTTCCAGCGGGTGTTCCAATTGACTCGGGATGAAACTGCAGACCATAGACTGGATATTCCCGATGCTTTATCGCCATAATTTCTCGGTCATCACTTGACTCTGCAACACTTTGAAGGTCTTCAGGCATACTGCATTTCTCAATAATCAAGGAGTGATAGCGCATGACTTCCAATACGTCCGGCAGATCTTTAAATACCCCTTCACCATTGTGCGAAATGATGGATGTTTTACCATGTTTGATTAACTCAGCCCTTTGAATTTTCCCTCCGAAAGCCGCTCCAATCGCCTGATGGCCAAGGCAGATTCCTAAGATTGGGTACTGATTATAATAGGTTTGAACCACTTCAATACAAATTCCGGCATCCTCAGGTTTACCTGGCCCAGGTGAAAGGATAATCGCTTTAGGTTTTAATTCATTAATTTTGTCAACGGTGACCTGGTTGTTTCTAATTACCTCAACCTTTTCTCCAATTTCACCTAAATACTGATAAAGGTTGTAGGTGAATGAGTCGAAGTTATCAATCAGTAAAATCATTTCTCACCCTCCAAAAAGGAATTTAATTTATTTAACGTTTCTTGATATTCCGATTCCGGGTTCGAATCGTACACAATCCCTGCACCAGCTTGAATATAAGCAAAGCCCTCCTTTAAAATCATCGTTCTGATGGCCAAGGCAAAATCCATATTTCCGCTAGCT
This sequence comes from Neobacillus sp. DZ-9, assembly GCF_059587065.1. NCBI lineage: Bacteria > Bacillati > Bacillota > Bacilli > Caryophanales > Bacillaceae > Neobacillus > Neobacillus sp. DZ-9. The sequence continues at coordinate 781,818 of NZ_JCAIOL010000001.1, read as the reverse complement.
GAAACATATCCAATCGCACCTGAATATAATCCTCTTTTTGACTTTTCCAATGAGTTGATAATCTCCATTGCCCTAACCTTTGGGGCACCTGAAACAGTCCCTGCCGGTAAGCATGCTGCCAAGGCATCAATCGCTGTTTTATCCGAATTTAGAACCCCGCTCACTTCTGATACCAAGTGCATCACATGACGGTATTTTTCAACTGCCATATACTTATCAACATGAACGGTACCGAATTCACAGATTTTCCCGAGATCATTTCGGCCAAGATCGACCAGCATTTTATGTTCAGCTAATTCTTTTTCATCATTTTTTAATTCCTCTTCTATTTTTGAATCCTCTTCACTGGTCCTGCCACGTCTTTTTGTACCAGCGATTGGATTGGAAATGACTGTAGTCCCCCTTGTTTTTATTAAGCTTTCCGGTGATGATCCAATTACGGTATAGTCATCAAAATCGATATAGAACATATACGGAGTTGGATTATGTGCTCGATGCTTCCGGTAAAGGGATAAAGGGTCTCCAGCAAAGGCTGACTTCATTCTTCTCGAAAGGACCACTTGAAAAATATCGCCTGCTAAAATATGCTCTTTTGCTATTTCAACATTTTTGATAAAGAGCTCTTGACTTGTTTCAGAATCAAATCCAGTAAATTTAAATGGCTCCTCATTCTGATAGAAGGTAGGCTTTTTTAGTTCTTCAATTCTCTGATTAATCCGTTTTTCTATTTCAGTTATCGGATTCTCTTCAGAAAGCTGGCATCCACAAATCATAACCTTTTCTTCAAGATGGTCAAAAACGATAACTTCCTCATAAAACATTAAGTGAACATCAGGCATTTCCATTCCATTTGGGAATTCTTCGCCAATAATTTCATACTGCCGGATAATGTCGTATCCTACATATCCAACTGCTCCTCCAATAAACGGAAAAGGCATCTCTTTAAGGCTTTTACGAGGTAAAAGCTCCTTTAAAACCTCGATTGGATTTCCCTGAACTACTTTTCTTTCACCAATCCTATTGAAAATCTCATTACAATCCCCTTTTGAAATAAGCTCAAAGGCTGGATCTGAGCCAATAAAGGAATAGCGGCCCGAGTCATTGTATTTATGAGAACTTTCCAACAAGAATTTCTTGTTGCCGCTAATTTTTTGTAAAATCGAAATCGGTGTAAGAGTATCTCCTTTTATTTCCTGTACGATATATTTGGATTTAGTCGTCATGTTCAAGCTCCCTTCTGAATAAAAAAAATCGCCCTCTATATGCGCAGGGAAAAATTGCGCATATAGAGGACGATTCTCGGACCGTGGTGCCACCTCCATTTGAAGCAGGAACAAACCTGCTTCCTCTTTCGGATACAGAATATTTTCATTCGATATCCTATCCTTTTAACGGTGGAATTCCGTGCATCCCTACTTTTTGTTCAAGATGCCTCTCACAAGTCCATTCCACAAATCCTTTCTTATCGGGTTCTCACCATCCCCGACTCTCTGGAAAGAAATAAAAATGTGTACTCCTCTTGTTCAACGATATTTCAATATTGATTTATAAATACAAAAAGGGCCCTCCATCCAAAAAAGGACGGAAGACCCGTGGTGCCACCTTCATTAGCTAAAAAATTAGCTCACTTTACTGATATCGAAGCAAAAAGCTTTAATATCTGTCTCTTGTAACGATGAGATCTTCGCCAAAGCCTACTGACCAATCAAGGAGGTTCGGTTTGGAGGCTCGGAAGTCCATTCCCTTAAACGTCAACACTGATTTACACCAACCATCAGCTCTCTTGAGAATCCGTTAAAGGTACTACTCTTCGTCAATGCCTTACGTTCATATTATTGTTTATTATATTATTACAATGCATCCTTCATTGTCAAGTGTAAATTTTTTTAATCTTCAAAATCATCTTTAAAATACTTAAATCAACTTCCATTTAAAGGATTAGTTTTTTAAAACTGATTAAGTGAATATTAACAGTAGAAAATAATTTAAGGCGGGATCGAAGATTAATGGAACATATTGAACAGTTAGGCCAAAATCCACGAGCTGCAAAAAAGAAACAGTCTCGTACAGGGCAAAAGAGGTCCAATGAGGTTTCAAGCCAAAAGTGGGCGATTGTCTCGCTATCTTCCATTCCATTAGTGATGACCTTAGGAAATTCGATGTTAATTCCAGTTTTACCAACAATGGAAAATAAATTATCGATTTCTTCTTTTCAAACCAGTATGATCATTACGGTATATTCAATTGTTGCTATTTTTTTAATCCCAGTTGCCGGATATTTATCTGATCATATAGGGAGGAAAAAGGTCATTATTCCAAGTCTTATCATCGCCGGAATTGGCGGACTGCTTTCTGGCTGGGCAGCATGGAAATTTGATAATGCTTATTGGCTGATTTTAATTGGACGTGCACTTCAAGGTGTGGGTGCTGCTGGAGCAGCCCCGATTGTCATGCCGCTCGTCGGCGACATGTTTAAGAAAGACGACGATGTCAGCTGTACACTTGGTTTAATTGAAACCTCCAACACCTTTGGAAAAGTTTTAAGTCCGATTTTGGGTGCATTTTTAGCTGGATTTATTTGGTTTTTACCTTTCTTCTCTTTTCCAGTTTTTTGCGGTATTTCAGTTTTAATGATGATTTTTCTTGTTAAATGTCCCAAAACATCTGCTAAACAAGTTCCATTTAAGGATTTTTTTATTAATATCAAGAAAACCTTTACGGAAAAAGGACGTTGGCTTTATGCCATCTTTTTTATTGGCGGCATTCTCATGCTCGTCCTATTTGGAATTCTCTTCTACTTGTCTGAAATATTTGAAACAAAATATGGAATAAAGGATATCAAAAAAGGTTTCTTTTTAGCATTACCGCTTGGGGCACTTTGCTTATCATCATTTATTAGCGGCAAGGTTATTAAAAAAAATAAAGTATTAATGAAATGGTTAACCTTTGGCGGAATGGTTGCTGCTGCATTCTCTATCGCTGCCCTCTGGTTTTCCATTAATCTGTGGTATATGCTCACGATGTTTTTAATAAGCGGAGTAGGCATTGGTATTGGTCTCCCCTGTCTCGATGCCTTAATTACTGAAGGGGTTGAGAAAGAGGAACGGGGAACAATTACATCCATATACAGTTCGATGAGATTTATCGGAGTAGCGGCCGGGCCTCCGATTATTGCTTTGTTTATGAAGCATTCTAATCACTGGATTTTTATCCTTCTTAGCAGTTTAAGTATTTTGGCTGCCCTAGTCGCATTGAAAGCCATTAAACCGAAAGAGAGCTGAGGAATATGCCTCAGCTCCAATCAACAGTGTTAAATATTCATTAAATGCCTTAAATAGAGCCTATTCTTTTAGTCTTGGTTTGGCTGGATCACAATTTGGCATTTCTGTGTTTGCTGATTCAGCTATTTTCATGAGGTAATAACATTCTTCACGTGACATATGATCTGCCATTAGTGGTGAAAACGTACCTAGAGCTTGAGCACTTAGTTCTAATTCTTCAATTTCACGGAGGAAATTTTGAAATAATTTGATTTCTAAGACCGTCTCTGAATTCATTTTATCCAAGGCTGGGAATGAGGTAATGTTCGTCCTTAAATAGCCAGCTAATTCAACTGCTTTTAAATAAAAATCTTCAAAATGCTTTGTATACCTATCACTTTTTTCTTTCAGCCTTTTTTCCACCCCGTCTAAATTGGAAGAAATTGCTCCTGCATGCCCGGCAGCATCCAATAACCAAACGAGATGATGATGAAGTTCATGATAAACTGGCGGAAGCTTGCCTGTTTTTAAGTGCGCAATGACTCGTAAATATTCTTCTAATTCATTGACCATATGATTTAGAAAAGTCGGAGACAGATGTATTTTTATCTTACCGATTAAATGCCTTTTAATTAGACTTAATTTAAATTCCCGGAGTTTTAGGACTTCTGTTTCAGCATTAATCGTTAATTGTAATACATCTGCTGTTTTTGCCTGCCCAAGAAGATTATCAAAAATTTGAATAAATGCTGCAGCTTTTTCGATTTCCTCTTTTTCAACGGGTGCTAAAGCCACTAGAATAAAGCGGGAATGATCCCCTAATATTTGGAGCCAGAATCGGTGCTCAAAACGTGCTGTTTTCTCAAAATCATCATTCATGATAATGCCCCCTCAGGTAAAAATACCCATACCAATCTGATGTTATTCCGGCTGCTTTAGTTTTATGATATAAAAAAATTTGCCGGCAAACATGATTTGCCGGCTTTTAACAAAAATTATTTGACTGGTTTCTTAAGGAATCCGATTAAAAGAGCGGATACTACTGAGCCAATTAAAATGGCCATTGCATACAGTAAAGCACCATTTTCTACTAATGGGACAACGAAAATACCGCCATGCGGGGCACGGAGTCCGATTCCAAATGCCATCGAAAGCGCTCCCGCAATGGCCGAACCTGCCATAATGGAAGGAATGACACGAATCGGGTCAGCCGCTGCAAATGGAATTGCTCCTTCTGTAATAAAGGATAAACCCATTACATAACATGCTTTACCTGCATCTCTGTCCTGTTCATTAAATTTATTTTTAAAGATTGTTGTGGCAATCGCAATTGCAAGAGGTGGCACCATACCTGCAGCCATGATGGCGGCCATAGGTCCGTAAACACCACTAGCCAATAAACCTGTCCCAAATACGTAAGCAGCCTTGTTTACAGGACCACCCATATCGAAAGCCATCATTAAGCCAAGGACAATACCTAAAACAACAGCATTACCTGTTCCAAGATCAGTTAACAAATTGGCAATTTCCTTGTTAATCCAAGCCACAGGATTATTAACAACATAGTGCATCAAAAATCCAGTAATCGCAATGCCTAACAAAGGATAAATCAAGATACTTTTAATTCCCTCAAGTGAACGTGGAAGTCCTGCAAATAATTTCTTTAAGAGTAGTACAATGTATCCTGCAAGGAACCCGGCAACCAATCCACCAAGGAAGCCTGCTCCCCCATGGGCTGCCATCATACCGCCTACCATACCTGGTGCGAAACCTGGACGATCGGCAATACTAAGGGCGATAAAACCGGCAAGAACAGGAACGATAAGTGCAAAAGCATTATCACCGCCAATTGCCTTAATTACTGCTGCAATTGGATTGTAGGATGGATCATCCGGATTTGCGGAATTATAACCAAACATAAAGCTGATGGCAATTAAAATACCACCACCGACAACAAACGGAAGCATGTTGGAAACACCATTCATTAAATGCTTATAAAAGCCTGTTCGTGAAGATTTTTGTTCAGATGATTTTTCACTTTGGCCGCCATTTCCATTATAAATCGGAGCCTCCTGTTTTACTGCGCGGTTAATTAATTGTTCCGGGCGGCGAATCCCCTCGGCAACGGCAGCTTGAATCAAATGTTTGCCTTTGAATCTTTCCATTTCCACATTGATATCAGCAGCAATAATGACAGCTGCAGCATTTTCAATTTCATCCTTCGTTAAAACATTCTTTGCTCCGCCTGAACCATTTGTTTCAACCTTAATGTCCACTCCCATTTCAGCAGCCTTTGCTTTTAATGAATCTGCGGCCATATAGGTGTGCGCAATACCAGTAGGACAGCCTGTTACGGCAACGATTAGATCCTTCTTATTGGAAATTACCGTTTCCTGTTTATCTTCTTTATCAAACCGGTTAATCGTATCCAAAACTTCCTCAGCTGAGGTTGCTTTTAAAAGCTCGTAACGTACTTCGGCTTTCATTAACATTCCGGAAAGACGGGCCAATGCTTCCAAGTGTGTATTATTTGCACCTTCAGGGGCAGCAATCATGAAAAAGAGATGTGCTGGTTTCCCATCTAAGGATTCATAATTTACACCAGAAGCAGATTTACCAAATACAATGGCAGCTTCATTAACCACTTTTGTTTTCGCATGAGGAATGGCAATCCCATCACCAATTCCTGTAGTACTTTGAGCCTCACGCTTTAAAATCGCTTCTTTAAATTCTGCTTGATCGGTGATTTTTCCAGCTTTGAATAGAACTGAAACAAGTTGATCAATTGTCTCTTCTTTTTGATTGCCTTCAATATTTAATAGAATCGTATTTTGGGATAACAATTCAGTAATTTTCATCGTCTTTTCTCTCCCTTAGAGAATTTCTTTTATATACACCTGTGAGAGGAGCTCTTCTACTTTTTCTTTAGTACATAATCCAAGTGAAAATGCCGTTGCACTTCCTGATGCAACACCATAACGAAAAGCTTCTTTGAGGTCAGAAGTTCTCTCGTAAGCCGAAAGGAATCCTGCCACCATCGAGTCACCTGCTCCAACGGAATTTTTAACCTCTCCTTTTGGCACTTCAGCCAAATAGGCAGTGTTCTCACTAATCAATACAGCACCCTTGTCTGCAAGAGATACAATTACATTTTGGGCACCCATTTCAGCAAGTTTTTTCCCATATGGGATAACTTCCTCCGCAAAAGTAAAAGCAGTGTCGAAAAGCTCTCCAAGTTCGTGATGATTTGGTTTGATTAAAAACGGTTTATAAGGGAGAACTTTTTTTAGCAGGTCTCCTTCTGCATCGACAACAAATTGTACTCCCGTTTCCCCACAAATCTTCACTAGCTCTTCATATGTCGTTTCTGGTAAAGAGGAAGGTATACTTCCTGCCAAAACCAATAAATCCGTTGAACCTAACTGACGAATTTTATCCTTTAGCTGGTGAAAATCTAGGTCAGTAATGGTAGGTCCATTGGCATTGATTTCAGATTCTTGGCCTGTTTTCAGCTTGATATTGATGCGGGAATCCTCGGCAACCATCACAAAGTCTGTTTCAATGTTTTCATTATTAAGGTATTGCGCGATATATTCACCGGTAAAACCGCCTATAAAGCCTAACGCCTTACTTTTCGCTCCATATTGTTTTAAAACCCTGGAAACATTAATCCCTTTACCGCCTGGAAACTTTGCTTCACTTACCGAGCGATTTAATTCTCCGAGACTGAAGCTTTCCAATTGAACAATATAGTCAACAGATGGGTTTAACGTTAATGTGTAAATCATGTAGTCACTACCTTTATGGATGTCTTATTTACATACTGTTTTTGTGTTTCTGCCTCTAATTCATTTGTAATAATAGATGCTTCATGGATGTCAGCAATTTTCGCGAATGATATTTCAGCAAACTTTGTATTATCGGCTATAACATATGCTTCTCTTGAAAGAGAAATAGCCTTTTGCTTAACCATAGCTTCCTCCTGATCCGGTGTTGTAAAGCCGAACTGTGGGTGAATGCCATTCACTCCCATAAAGCATTTGTCAAAACGATACTGGTCAAGACTGGCTAAAGCTCCTCTTCCAATAAAAGCATTGGTATTCGGTTTTATTAGTCCACCGATTAGATAAGTAGAAATTCCTTTATTTAATAACGGTTTTAAATGCATTAACCCATTGGTCACTACCACAATATTTTTGAGCGGTAAGAATTCAATCATTTCAATTACCGTTGAACCTGCATCAAGGTAAATCGAATCTCCCTCCTCCACCAAACTTGCCGCATACTTGGCAATCAGTCGTTTTTCGTGAAGGTTTTTGGAGGATTTCTCAATCATGCTTGGTTCTTGGAGCTTGCCCTGTAATCTTGAAGCGCCGCCATGAATTCTCTTTAAAAACTTTTGTTCCTCTAATTGTGATAAATCCCTGCGGATTGTAGATTCCGAGGTATTAGTTATGTCCATAACTTCTTGGATTTTCACGACACTTTTCTCTTTTAATAATTGGAGAATTATGCGATGTCGTTCTGGTGTTAACATATTATCACCACCTGAAATTTCTTTTCCTGCTTTTATATTACTGAAACCGATTGCAAAAATCAATCATTTTCTTTCAAAAACACTCATCATATGATTGTTTTTGAAAGTTTTTTGATAATTATTTACAAAGAGCAATAAAAAAAGCACCAGTTAAGTTGGTGCTACTAAATATTATTTCACCAAAATAAGATTTAACTAGGATAACTTCTCGGCTTTTCAATAAAAATGTGTATAATAATAAGGACTAATAAAAAATAAAGGATGATACCCTTGAACATTACTGGCCATACAGTAGAAAAACTAGAAGATCCATTCGGCTTATTATCTGGGGATCGCTACGAATTTTTCCTAGATTTAGATATTGATGAAGAGGATGAACTCTTTTCAGAAAAAGGTGTAGGTTTAAAGGTCATTTTCGTTGTGGATCAAAATGAATCAAAGCTTTCTACCTATCATTTTTTCGAAAAAGGAAGCGAAAAGGTGATGGACTTTGCCCTTGAGGAAGATGAGGAAGAGCTGGTTTTTACATATTGTAAAGAAAATGCTATTGAATAATAAAAAGCAGGGTATCAATTTACCCTGCTTTAAATCTGTTTACATAAAATTCTTACTATGATTATGAATGACCTGAAGCTCTTTTGTTGTTTGCTTCATTTCACTTTTGCATATTGGACAACGGGGCTCTTCACTGCTTTTAAAATTGTCGCGAATCCAGCATTTACAATCCTCTGAACTACAAACCCAAATTTTTGTTTCCTCTAATTTGATTTCTTCGTCATTTCTTCTACCAAATGCCACAACTTTCACCCCTTGTTTTTAGTACTTTAAAAAAGTGAATATAGATAAAAAGGTGATGCCCTAACAGTGCATCACCCTTTTAATTAACAAAATTAAGCTTTTTGAACGTTAGCAGCTTGTGGTCCACGAGCGCCTTCAACGATTTCGAAAGAAACTGCTTGGCCTTCTTCTAATGTTTTGAAGCCTTCTGATTGAATAGCTGAGAAGTGAACGAATACGTCTTGACCGCCTTCAGCTTCAATGAAACCGAAACCTTTTTCTGCATTAAACCATTTTACTTTACCGTTTTTCATGGATATTACCCCCAAAAAATTGTTCACTTTAAGTTAATTTTACATTTAAATAAAAAAGACGCAATTGCACTTTTGGGGCAATAGACATCACCCACATCATTCGTGCAGTTACGACTACTTAATCCAATAAATATTTAACGAACATTAAAGCGTAATTTAATATTATACCCAATCCTGTCTTTTGTCAATCAAAATCACCTTTTATTAAAATTACCTTTTAAAAATATTTCTATAAAGTTGGCTGTGAATTTTTGAAAATCCGCATCCAGTCCTATGTTATCAAGGGATTCTAGCGGTTCTTTTTCCGGTCGCGGGCGAAAATCAGCAATACTCTTTCCCTTGGCCGTTCCGAACTCCTCCACTCTTACTCTCCTGGGTATATATTTGACCAGATCGGGTTCCGTTATAGCCATTAAGGGGACGACATCATGAAGCGGAGCCCCTTTAATTCCAGGTACATTTTTTTGATAAGCTTTAAAATAGTAATCAAATGCTGGAACTAATAATGTTCTAAAAGAGGTGGGGCTATTTTCACCTAGAAACTGAATAACTTCGGGAGATATAAGGGCTTTATTGGTAATATTTAAGGGATGTAAGTAAATATTATGTGCTTTTTCCATGACCATATTTGCGGCAATGGGGTCGACAAAAAAATTGGCTTCCGCCTCAGCTGATATATTCCCAGGGACTAAAAAAGCTCCTCCCATAATATAGAAGGCTGATACATCCTTTAACGCCTGGTTCCCATATAGAATAAACATTAATGCCAATTCAGTTAATCTTCCGACCGATACAATAATAATATTGCATTTATATTGATTAACAATTTCTAGGATTTTATTAATATCATATACCTTTACATTTTTGATAGTATCAGGAGGTTTAATCGGGCCTAATCCTTCCGGGCCATGGATTTCCGGATAATATCGCACTAGTCCTCCAGATAATGGACCCGCAGTACCTGCAATAATAGGAATGTCCTCTCTGCCGCCCAGATTTAATAAATAGGCTGTATTTTTTATCGATTGCTCTTTCGGTGTATTTCCATAGCCGCTTACAATTCCCACCAGATTTATTTTCGGATTTAGTAAGGCGTACATAATCGCAAAGGAATCATCGATGCCTGGGTCGGCAATCATCAGGACATTATAGGCCATTACCCACTCCCCCGATTTCATAGTTAAACTAATACATATAAAAAGTATGCTGTTTATCTATATGTAAGAACGGAATGAAAAAAGCCGACTCGAAAAATTCGAATCGGGCAACTGCCATATCTTATGCTTGTTTCTTTATTTTTACTGTTGTTTTCTTCTTTGGAACAGCTGCTTTATTTGGCTTCGTTCGATCAATAGATGCTTGCAAAGCTGCCATTAAATCAGTCACATTGGAAGGAGCTTCCTTCGCTGCTGCTGTAACTGTTTCTTTTCCGTTCCGTTTTGATTCAATTAATTCCAACAATGCTGTTCGGTATTCATCAGTGTATTTTTTAGGTTCAAATTTGGAGGTCAATTGATCAATTAATAAGATCGCCGTATCCAATTCTTTTTTTGTTACCTTATCTTCTGAAGGTACATTTGGTACATCCCCTGCATTACGTACTTCGTCTGGATAATGGATGGTTTCCATCACCAATGTGTTTTCATATACACGGATCACGGCCATTTGTTCTTTTGAACGAATAATAATTTTGGCAAGACCCACTTTCTGTGATTCCTGAAGCGCTTTTCGCAGCAAAGAATAAGCTTTGCCTCCCCCTTCATTCGGGGACATATAATAACTTCTATCAAAATAAATCGGGTCAATCTCTTCCATGCTGACAAAATCAATAATTTCCACTGCTTTATCTTCGTTTTCCTTGCGCAGTTTCTCGAGGTCATCATGATCAAGTACAATAAACTTTCCTTTTGTATATTCATATGCCTTGACAATATCTTCTGGTTTTACTTCCTCCTCACATACTGTACAAATCTTTTCATACTTAATCGGGGCGTGACATTTATTATGAAGGGTCCGAAGCTTAATATCTTTATCCTCTGTAGCTGTATGAAGCTTGATGGGAATGTTGACAAGCCCAAAACTGATACTACCCTTCCACATAGTATGCATAACTAATTCTCCATTCTTTTTATTTTTATTGTTCGTTACCACAGGTTAAACATTCCCTAAAACAATTGGAAATGGATGAAGTCAAAAATTTAATAGCAAACTAAATAGAAAACGAAAGGAACGTTCAAATGAAACCTATGCTGCCAAGTTTGACCTTTGAGCTGCCCAATCAATTGGATTGGCTTTATGAGGTTAAATATGATGGGTTCCGGGCTATTTTGGAATGGACTTCAAGCGGGATTCAATTAATAAGCCGAAACGGAAAATCCTTATTGCCCCAATTCCCAGAAATAGAGGATTTTTTGCTTCAATATGAAAAACAATTCCAGCCCTTTTTACCGCTTCAGCTTGACGGTGAGCTGGTTTGGCTTGAAACTCCCTACAAAGCAAATTTTGCCGCCATTCAAGTTCGCGGCCGCTTAAAATCAGCCAATAAAATTACGGAACAGGCTGAATCTTCCCCCTGCCGCCTAATGGTTTTTGATTTGCTTTTATTAAAAGGCAAATCACTTTATGCAACTGCCTTTTTTAAACGGAAAGAAGAGCTTATGAAATTATTTCAAACAATGGGTCTTGCTCATGAACCTGATCTGCAAAATGACTCGCTTCTCCAGCCGGTCATTGCTCATCAGGATTTTGATAAATTATGGGAAAAAGTTATTTTATATGATGGGGAAGGGATTGTTGCCAAACAAAAAAACAGTTTTTGGGAGGAAGGGAAACGTTCCTTACAATGGTTAAAATACAAGAATTGGAAATATGTCACTTGTTTTATAACCTCTTATGAAAAAACAAATGGGTACTTTTATGTTGGCGTTTATAAGGATAAAGAAGTTGTAGCGATCGGCCAGGTTCTGTTTGGGTTTAAACCTGAAGAAAAACAGGCACTACAGCAAACCATAAAACAAAATATGATTCGTGATGATGGGCAATTTATCCATGTAGAACCCGCCATTTGTATTGAGGTGAAATACTTAGAATTATATGAAAACCAATTGCGTGAGCCCCACTTTGACTGTTTTCGCTTTGATGTTGAACCGGAGCAGTGTTCCTATGGAAAGTTTATGTTTGGCCAAAAAAACTTACCAAATAACATGGAAATTACTCATCCTGAAAAGCCCTTATGGGATAAACTCGAAATTCGGAAAGCTGATTATATTCTTTATTTACGTGAGGTTTCACCTTATATGCTCCCATTTTTACATAACCGTTTGTTAACGGTAATCCGCTATCCACATGGTATGTTTGGAGAAGCCTTTTATCAAAAAAACTGCCCTGAGTATGCTCCTGAATTTGTTCAAACACATTTAACAGATGGAATCGACTATATTCTTTGCAATAATCTTAAAACCTTGATATGGCTTGGAAATCAAATAGCGATTGAATTTCATGTTCCCTTTCAAACGATAAACAGCAAGGGCCCCAGTGAAATTGTTTTCGATTTGGATCCACCTTCTCAGGATGAATTTCATTTGGCAATTAGAGCGGCTTTATTTATCAAAGAAGTACTCGATCAGTTAAATTTGATCGGTTTTATCAAAACGTCTGGCAACAAGGGGCTGCAAATATACCTGCCATTGCCTGAAGGGGAGTTTACTTATGAGGACACAAGGCTGTTTACCAGCTTTATTGCTGAATATTTAATCTCAAAGGCCCCTGATTCTTTTACGATTGAAAGGCTGAAAAAAAATCGAGGAAATCGGTTATACGTTGATTATGTTCAACATGGGGAGGGCAAAACCATTGTTGCCCCCTATTCAATGCGGGGAAATCAACACGCCGGAGTGGCGACACCTCTTTATTGGGAAGAAGTAGATGAAAAACTCGATCCAAAAAGCTTTACTATGCAAAATGCCCTTGCCCGAATTCGTAAACAAATCGACCCATTCAAGAATTATCAGCAAACGAAGACTATTCAGCCCTTTGGCCCAGTTCTGGAAATTTTAAAAAAAGGAACAGCAAAAAAAGGATAAGGTGATTCCCTTATCCTTTTAGTGTTTCGTGTATAAATTGCTGTGCATCAGCTTGCAGCATCTGGTATGCATTTTGCTCCGTTAAGTCGTTTCTTGAAGTTATTGAATATGACTCTTTATCCAGATCAGCCTTGACTGTACCCGTAAATAGGTATGTTGCATTGCCAATTAAGTCAATGGAGTAGGTTCCCTTGTCATGATGGACAATACATTGGACCCGTCCGCCATTATTATAGACCTTAATCGTCTGTTCGAATTCATTTAACCCTTGCAAACAAGTGACTAAAGTGGAAGCAGACATCGCGGTACCGCAAGCATTTGTAAAACCAACCCCCCGTTCAAAGGTACGGACATAAATGGAACCTGTCTCGAGCGGTTTAACAAAACTGACATTGACTCCGTCAGGAAACAATTCATTAGGACCATTTACTTTTTCACTAAGTTCTTTTTGGATATCAAGCTGAAGCTGGTCCTTATCAACGATTGCAATTAAATGTGGATTCGGTACTGCAAGTGCCGTAAACTTTAATTCATTTGAAAGCTCCTCAATTTTTTCGTTCCGTAATGTAGCTTGATTTAAATTTAATGGCAGTGCCGACAATTCAAAAAGGACTGGGGAAATTTCCACTTGATAGGTATGAACCTCCGGAACCAAGTCCTTTTGTTTACTTACCTTTAAATCTACTTTCATTGTTTCAACGACCGCTTCATTTAGCCCCTTTAGTTCACAAATGTATCGGGCTACAAGACGAAGCCCATTTCCACACATAGATGCTTCAGAACCATCCGCATTGAAGACCCGCATTCTCCCATCAGCATGGTCACTTTTCATCACAAAAAGGATTCCATCTGCACCTAATTCTGATTCCCGATTACACAATAACCGCGCAAGATTCGCCCTCTCTTCTTCCGAGAATGTATAGTTATTGGTTATTTCATCGATAATGAGAAAATCATTCCCAGATCCATGCCCCTTGATAAAGTTAATTTCCAAATTCATTACCCCCACAATAGCATTTTATTGTATCATATCATCTTTCGACAAAGAATACATGAATTAAAAATGCCATCCCCAGAAGCTTGTCCCTTTCGGATTTAAGGTCACTTAAGGTAAGCACAGGGGTATTAGGATTTGGAAACAATGGACTCCATTCAAAGGGCATCCAGCCCCTTCTAAGACGCCCTAATTGTTTATTATTATTATTAATAACTTCTTCATCCATAAAAACAGAAGAGCCTTTCACAGCGCCAATCATTCTGCCTGATTTGTCGAGCAATACTTTCTTTCCTTTCCTCCATAGCTGTTTCTTAATTTCGAGGCAGCCTAGGTGGTTTTGGTATTGGTCGTACACATTTATCGTAATCAGCATTCTTCTTTTAACCTGATAAATACCAATTACTTCCTCATTTGCATTATAGAGAGCATAATTCTGCCGCCTGTATTTTTTAATTCTGCCCGCTAAATGACCATTCGGAAAATAGAGTTGTAATTCAGAAAATTGCGTATTCATAAAAAGCACCAATAATTCACTTGCTTCAAATAAGGAATAGGTAGTGCTTTTAGAGTTAGACATGTTCCGAGCAATGGCAATCGACTGATGAATTTTATAAAGATAGAACTGAAAACTAAATAAACTATAAATAATAAATGGAAGGGTTAATAGCATTATCTGCTGATTTTTAACAAAAGAAATATTTCCGAAAACAATTAAGCTGGCGGGTAACAGAGCTGCAATACTACCATTTAAGTGGATTTTGGCGGCATCACGGTAATATTCGTATATTTTCATTTTGAAAACCCCTTATCGATTCCTAATTCTAGTTTATTTATCTACTATTAAAAAAATGATAGGAGATTTTCGATTTTAATAGATTAAGGCTATTTTCGCATAAATTGTTGTTTTTCGTATAAGTTTATCAACCCGTATAACTAGTAGCTTCGAGGCATCTTTTCGTAAGAACATTTGCGAAAATTGCCCAGAAACTTAGTAAATGAACCTTATTAAGTTCCAAAAGCAACAAAGTTTACGAAAAGAGCCTAAATAAAAAAGAAGAGTCCGATTAGGACTCTTCTTTTTTATGGATATATTCTAAGATGGTTTTCATTGATTTTCGAGCATCCTCGTACCCCTGATTATAAAGTTCTTCAAGTTTTCCAGGATTTCGTTCCATCCGGCCAACCTTAAGCGGCTGGGTAGGACGAATAATCAGCACCTTGCCCTTTTTCTCTTCTTCCTCGAGATAGGCAAGCGTTTCATTATAAACTTGATATCGTTCCCTAAGCGATCGTTGCAATCCTTTATACTCAGGATACTTCCGATCAACAAGAAAGTGAAATTTTGAAGGCTTTTTCTGGTAGCCTGAATTTCTAGTTAGAACAACCACATTTTTCAAAAAACCATCCTGCTGTGCTTTTTTGATGGGGATTGGGTCAGTAATGCCACCATCCAATAATAATTTTTCTTTAAATCGTACCTCTGGAGCAATAAAAGGCAGTGAACTTGAGGCACGTAATACCGTTAAAAAGTCCTTCCCGTATTCTTGCTTGTTAAAATAGACAGGCTGGCCAGTCATACATTCTGTTGTACCTACGACAAATTCGGTGGAACTGTTATAGAAGGCTTCATAATCGTATGGGACATGTTGGTTAGGAATCTCATCGAATATAAAATCCATCCCAAAAAATTGACGATTCTTAAAATAATTTTTCCATGAAATATATCTAGGATCAGAAGCATATTCAATCGTTACAGTCTTATTTCTTCCTTTTTGTTTCGACAAATAGGAAGCGGCATTACATGCACCAGCAGATACGCCAATGACATAGGGAAAAAACAGCTCCTGCTCTAAAAAGTATTCAAGGACTCCAGCAGTATAAACTCCACGCATCCCGCCGCCCTCTAATACCAAACCGACTTGATTTATCACACTGCTTCTTCCTTTCATTCATAGCTATAATAATAGTCATTATAAGATATATGCACCTCTTTGCAAAACCAAATGACTCTGCTATGCAGCAAGCTCTTTCTTCCGAAAGACCATAACACTTAATGCCAACAAAATGATGATACAAGCTCCCGCCAACAAACCTGCTGGTAAAAGATACTCCGAAATTCCTTTATCTAACAAAAGTTCATTCGCATAGGACGTTAATTGAGCGGGGCTCCATTCAAGCCGGCTAGATAAAGTGCTTGACACTATACTCACAATAATAACAACAGCTAATGAGCTAAAACCAGCGGTTCCCGACGTTCTAAGCATAGAACTAAAAAATACAGTCACAGTTAATATAAAGGTAAACCACAAGGCATATAAGAAATAGGCTTGCAAAAATTCGCCAAACGAAACCCAATCAAATAATAAACCTGTATAATACCATGTTGCTAGACTACCCATAAAAAAGGAAATCCACATTATCAATACTCCCCCAGCCCATTTAGATGTTATAAAGGAAGTAAATGAAACCGGCTTTACCAAAATCATTGCTGCAACACCGCTTTTTCTTTCCGCAGCGATAATCCCCATGGTTGAAAGGACAATAATTAAAACACCGAGAGTAGTGTATTCCCCCAGTCCTTGCATAATTACTTCACGGGCCGTCGGCGTCGGAATCTTAATGACAGCACCTTCAGGCAAGCCCCCAAGTGAATCAATGATTTGCGGCATGTAATATGTGATTATTGGCTTCTGAACACCAATTAAGATAAAAGTAATTGGCATCCAAATCCATTTAAAGTTTCTCCACATTTCTAACAGCTCTTTTTGCAAAAGCGTCATCCACTGGCTCATTTCCTCACCACCTCCATAAAAACATCTTCTAGTGTCATGCTGCTAAGTTCAAATTTTTCAAGCGGCCACTTTTTCTCTAAAATTTCTTGCAAAAAGATTTGTCTTGCACTCTCAATATCCTTAACGAATACACTGTTCCGTTTGCCATCAATTTCCACTGATTGAGTTAATTCATGATTGGCAAAATAATTTTCAATTTCCTCCGATTTGGTTTTAAAAATTAAGTCAATTTTTGCTTGCTGGTGGCGCTCACGAAGTTCATTCATTGTCCCGGACTCCACGATTTCTCCATTATGTAAGAACAATATCTCGTCACAAACCTCTTCGGCATCATTTAAAATATGGGTAGAGAATAGAATGGTCGTCTCTTTCTTTAACCCCTCTAACAGATCCAATACTTCCCTTCTGCCTAATGGGTCTAGGGCAGATACCGGTTCATCAAGCATAATCAACTCTGGACTGTGGATAAGTGCCTGGGCAATACCTAATCTCTGTTTCATTCCTCCCGAGTATTTTCCAACCCTCCGATTTTTAGCATCTATAATCCCAACAAGCTGCAATAGTTCTATGGCTCGTTCTTTCACCTGTTTGTGCTTTAATCCAGCAAGCTTTCCAGCATAAATTAGGAATTCAAGCCCTGACATCCATTCATAAAAAACAGGAAACTGCGGGAGATAACCTATGAAACGACGAATGTCCTCACCTTTTTTGGCATCGGTAAAAGTTATCGTGCCGGATGTGGGTGTCATCAAACCGGATAGCATTCTTAATGTGGTTGTTTTTCCTGCGCCATTTGGTCCTAAAAGAGCAATACATCTCCCCTTTTCTAAGGAAAAATCAAGCCCTTTAATCACCTCTGTGGTCTGGAAACTCTTTTTTAATCCAGATATTTGAATAAGGGGCATTAGTTATTTCTCCTTCCAATCAAAAAATAAAGGATTGGACCAATAATATTTACAAACAAAATAATGATCACCCAAAGCCATTTAGGACCATTGGTTTTTTCAATCCTTACCAAATCAATAATAGAAACAATTAATAAAATAAGTTGAATAATGACGATTGGCAATAAGATTGGTATATATTGGGCTAAAGCATCCACTTTTATTTCCCCCTTTGTTTTCGATAAATACATTTATATGACGTTTGAACTATAAAAACGTTCAAAAAACCCGGCAAATTTTTTTTGCCGGGTTCACCATTTAAGTTTATTTAAGCAATCTGAAAATTAGCGGGAATTGATATTGATTACCCTCGTACGCTTTCACGGCTGCAATAATCGTGAAAATAAAAGCTGCAATTCCCACTGCCCATAATAAGACTACGCCAATTACAACGAGTACTAAAATTCCGGATATGACCGAGTAAACAAAATAAGAAATAGCAAAATTAAAATATTCTTTCCCATGATAATCGATGAATGAAGATTCATCTTTCTTTATTAACCAAATTATTAAGGGCCCTAAAACCGGAAAAAATAAACTTAACACATATATCCCTGCGGCCAATAACCTTTCTTCACTCTTTACCATTTTATTTCCCCCATTGAAAAGTATTTTTCTCTCTACCTTACTATTTACGCTGTACACTTTTAAAGGTTTCATTAAACAAATCAAATTCCGCTCTTTTTTTGAAAAAGCCGAAAATTCCCTACTTTCCCTTAGGCACACTAGTTGGTAAAATAGATAAAATACTAATATTAAGTTTCAGAAAGGCTAAATTATGACGAACATACTTTTAAAAAATGCAACAATCTATCCGATAACATCAAAACCGATCAAATACGGTGATGTTCTCATAGAAGAAGGGAAAATAAAAAAAGTTGGCAAAAATATTGTTACTAATTCAAACGTTAAAATCATGGACTGTAGTGAGTTATTTCTTTTTCCAGGCTTTATAGATGTTCATACTCATTTAGGACTTTACGATGAAGGTACAGGTTGGGCAGGTAATGATGCCAACGAAACCGCTGAAGCATTAACTCCCCATATCCGTGCAATGGACGGCGTTTATCCATTAGATCCCGCTTTTTCAGACGCTATTAAAAACGGCATCACCACGGTCCATATTATGCCAGGAAGTGCGAATGTAATTGGAGGAACTACTTCCGTCATTAAAACATCTGGGAAAAATATCAAAAAAATGATTGTCCAAGATATTGCCGGATTAAAAATTGCTTTAGGTGAAAATCCAAAAAGAATACACAGCCACGGCAATAGTGACTCCATTACACGAATGGGTATCATGGGGATGCTTAGAGAGGCCTTTTACCAAGCGATTCATACTGATAACCCTGATGACTTACGGATCAGTCCATTAATCATGGCATTAAAAAGGGAGATTCCAGTTCGAATACATGCTCACCGTGCAGATGATATTATCACAGCGTTACGATTTGCAGAAGAATTTAATCTGGACTTAAGAATTGAACATTGTACCGAGGGACATTTAATAGCAGAAGAACTTGCAGGAATTGGTTTAAAAGTGTCTGTAGGTCCAACCCTGACAAGAAGGTCAAAAGTCGAATTAAAGAACAAAACCTGGAAAACTTATCAAGAATTGACTAATCATGGTGTTGAAGTATCGATAACGACTGATCATCCCTATACACCAATCCAGTACTTAAATATATGTGCTGGTATCGCCACACGCGAAGGGTTACCCGAGCAAAAAGCACTTGAAGGTATTACGATTAATCCGGCAAAAAATTTAAGAATAGATCAGCATGTTGGCAGTATTGAAGTGGGCAAGGATGCTGATTTGGTGTTATGGAGCCATCATCCTTTCCATTACTTAGCAAAGCCAAAATGGACAATGATTGCAGGTGAAATGATTTATTCAGACCTGTAGAAGATTGTAGAAAATTGGAATAAAATCTTGTTAAAAATGTGCTAAAAACCTATTTATTTTTTTGATTATTTTTAGTATCATACACTAAGAAAGTCTGTTTAAGTCCTGAATAATTTGGAGGTTTATGGACAGTCCGGTTTAACAAAAAAAATGATATAGGGAAGGCAAATGGTGCGCCACCAGTTTTTCTGGTTCTAGTGGGTTCGATTCCCACCCCGAAATTTTTTACGCAACTTTATAAAAAATTTCGAGGGTGGGCCGCTTCTTTTGACATGGGATCGGTATGCCCTAATGGAGGGATAATCATGCTAAAGAAACGTGATCTACATGACAGCCATACATTATATGAATTAATGACGCATCCAGATGTCTTCCCTTTCGTTCGCCAAAAAGCGGCTTCCTACGATGAATTCTTATTTATCACAAAACAAACGATTGAAGCAGAAGAGCGCGGAGAATTAATTTCCCGGACTATTCTTGATGAGTGGGGTACTCCAATTGGTACTATAAATTTGTTTGATATTGAAGAGAATGCTGGATTTTTGGGAACCTGGCTTGGAAAGCCTTATCATGGTCAAGGCTATAACAGCCCTGCTAAAGAGGCCTTTTTCCAAGAACTCTTTTATGAGTTAGGTATTGAAACTGTTTTTATGCGGATTCGAAAAATTAATATTAGGTCTATTAAGGCTGCCGAAAAACTTCCTTATGTAATAAAGGCGAATGAATCAAGAAAATCACTTTATGATCAATTGAATGCTAATGAGGAAGTATATGATTTATATGAAATTCCAAAAGACTTGTATACGCTGCATTTTCTTCGAAACGGATCTTCTCAAGACGATTCTTCACATTTATTGGAAGCATAATAGCAATCGGTTAACACCGATTGCTTTTTTATTTGTATAAAAACCAGATCGTTGATTTCCGCTTCAGGCGCTTCGCTTTCCGCGGGCAGTCCGGGGAGTCTCCTCGGCGCTAATGCGCCTGCGGGGTCTCCCCTGCCCTGTACTCCCGCAGGAGTCTCGCGCCTTACGCTCCAATCAACTTAGTTATTATTTCAATAAAAAAGACCAAGACGTAATATACGCCCTAGTCATTCATTTTAGTAATAAAGTTATAATATTAATCCGTTACATTTTGTTCCAGCGATTCATTTACCTCGCTAAGACCCATTTGGAGCAAAAATTCTTCTAATTCCTCATTGGTTAATGTTTCAAAACGGCCATCATGAAAAAATATTTGAGTTTGATTTGGATTAATTCTATTGATATTAAAACTCATTTTCTTTGCTCCTTTCATCGATGATTATTTCCTATTATCCACAAAATAACCGTTTTTCATTCCAAAAGATTAAATGCTTTAACAATTAAAAAAAGACCTGAATTTAAACAGGTCCTAGATCTTATGTATTTTGCCGAGGACGTCTATCCCCCCGGTAACTGGTATGATGCTTCCTGTAATAAAATCAGACTCTTCATCAGCGAGAAAGGCTATGACTCTTGCGATATCTTCTCCTGTTCCCTGCCTTTTACCAGTATTTTGTTCGGCAGACGACACCGCTTCCTCTATTTTCTTTTCCTTCCATTCGTTAATGATATCTCCTGGACTAACCATATTGGCCGTTATTCCATTTTCCGCTTCTTCAATTGCGATCGTTCTCGTTAGTGAGGCTAAACCTGCCTTTGCAGCTGCAAATGCGGAACGATACACCCAGCCTGGTGCGGTTTCGACACGGTCAAACCCGAGCGTAATAATCCTTCCCCATTTTTGCTGTCTCATACCTGGAATGAACAGCTTTGATAAATAAAAAACAGCACTCAAATTACCTTGCAGCAGGTAGTTCCATTCCTCGAAAGTATATTCGGTCATTTTCTTTCTCTCATGAATATACGGCCCCGCATTATGAACAATCATCTCCACAGTTCCATATTCAGTAAGAATTTGATTAACCATTCGGATGCAATCTTCCTTATTTGCAACATCCCCTTGAACTGCGATGTTTTTCGTACCAAACTTTTCGGTTAAACTTTGTGCTAACAGAACAGCTTTTGATTCACTTGTACGATAATTAATCACAACCTGATATCCTTTTTCTGCAAGCTTATAAGCGGTCATTTTTCCGATGCCAGATGCTCCGCCTGTAATCAAAGCCGTTTTTATTTTCACGACCATTACCTCACTATAAAAAAAATTTCTCTCTTTACTATATGTTAAAAAGATTCATTTATATATGCAAATTTTAAACAAATGTACCCTTAAACAATCAGCACAAGTTTTAATAACGGATGGGCGAGAGTTTGCATAGTATGAGTGTGAGATATCAATAAAAAGGATGTGACAGGATGCAGACTGTAATCAACATTTTCAGCTTGAAAATTAACAGTGTCTCTAACAACGGGTCTGTCAACATCGGTGAATCCCTTCATAATGCCCATACTGCCAATACAAAAGCACAGGGTCAAAATACTGCTTATGGTGATTTTGCACCGCCGAACGCCGCAATGGAAAACGTCTTTATTGATCCTGATGTCAATGATATGGGAGATATCGCAAATCCGTCGAACGTCTTTAGCAATCCGAGATAAAGGACTGAAAAAAATGCCCTTTCAAATAAATGTTTTCAATATTAAAACAAATTCAATTTCTAATAACGCCAATATTTCTCTGGGACCTGCCGTCCAAAACAGCCATACAGCCAACCAAAAGTGGATTGGTGCGAATTTAGCACTGGGAGACTTCTCACCCTCAAGTTCCGTTTCCTTTAATGGATTCGTCGATCCTGACGTAAGTGATCAAGATCAAATCGCGAACCCTTCCTTCCCAATGTCGGCTCAATTCTAGACTTTAGAGAGGATGAACAAAGATGTTTCCTTGGAATATGTTCCCTTTTAATAAGAATATGAAGGATAACATGAAAAATATGAAGCCTGAAGAAATTGAAAATTTTGTCCAGGATTTAATGCGAAAAATCATGCCCCAAAACATGATGGGAATGATGAATCCTCAGGACCTAATGAACGGTTTTCAATCTTCCGTTTCACAGCAACCGCAAATGACAGGAGTGTTAAATTCTACTGCGTTTGAAACACATGATTTTGTTTTTGTGAGAATTCCGCTTAAAAGTGAAGAGTGGCTCAAACAACTCCGCATTTATCACACTTCTAACAAATTGATTATTGAACATATTCCTGAGCAGGAAGATAAACATACCATAACCTTGCCGGCAATTGTTCGAAAGAAAGGGGCAGCAGCCAATTATAAGGATGGAGTCCTTGAGATTAAAATTCCTAAAAATATTGATATGCAATATTCACAAATCGACGTAACAGAAATCTTGTAGCCGTCGATTTTTTTTGCATGTTTTTGACATGGAAAAATAAGATGAGAATAGGGATGATTAAAAATGGGGTGGTATGATGGAAGTTGATAAATTAAAAAAATGGTTAGATGTGGCACAGCAATTTCAATCCGAGAAATTTTGGAATCAAATTTTTAATGAAAATAATAATAGACCCTCTTCAACTAACAATCTTTCCTTAAATCCCCTATCAGCCATGAATGAATTTTTCCCAAAATGTGATTTATATGAAACGGAAAGTGACCTTATTGTCGAAGCCGAAATACCAGGCTTAGACAGGGAACACCTCCAAATCTCTGTGCAGCAGCAGGTCTTGACAATCAAGGGAGAATTTAAAACCTTACAGCAAAATCGAAAATATTATTTGAAGGAACGTGTAAGCCGTTCATTCAAAAAGGAATTAATCTTACCATATCCGATATTCGTTCATCAGATAAAATCTGAACTTCGCAATGGTGTGTTAACCTTAACCATGCCTATGAACCGTGAGGAAGTCGAGGATATCCCTATCACCTTTGATCAATCCAATCCTGAATAGAGGGCTATTATGCGATTTCTATTTCGCTTTTTTATTTCCAAAAAAGCTTTTTCACAAAAAATCAAGGAATTAGAAAAAAAGATTTCCATCCTGGAAGCCAATTTGAATGAATCTAAATCTTTCCCTGATGAAACTAACCAAAAAGAAAACCAGCCGACCATTAAAATTGAACACCTTCAGGTTGATAAAATCATTATTGAACATTTAGATTATGCCAATAACTTTGGTCAATTGGGAATTAAAGATTTATCAGGTAAATTAAATATTGGCACAAGCTATGAAGGCGATATTACTAAATTAGTCGATGAAAAAATTGCAGAGAAGCTTTCAAAACAGGCTAAGGTAAACCTAAAAGCTAAAAAAGAAGATTAAGACAGCCATTACGGCTGTCTTTTAATGTCCCTCATTATGCCCCTCCATGTTCATTCCTTCCATGGAATCTTTCGCGTTTGGATCCTCTTTTTCACTAGGAGTTCCGACAACAAATTCTTTTTTAGGCATATTGTGCATATCCCTGGCTGTAACATGTGAAATGATATAGTACGTACCTTCTTGGTCAAACGATTTCTCAAGATGGTAAATGCCGTTCTTCGGGTTTTTAATCGCGATTTTTTGATGCTTTTCATCCTTCGAACGCCAAATCTCAAATATCACTTCATCAGCATCATTAACCGCTTCCTTTCCTTGAGAAACTTTAGCTTCAAAAGTGACAGGCTGATTTAATTTTGCCGGTTCAGGATTGATTGATAAATTCACTTCCACCATTTCTGGCAGATCGGCTGATTGCTCCTGTTCTTTACTGCAGGAAACTGCCACTATCAGGAATAGAATAGAAATAATACCGATTACAAGCTTTTTCATTATAGGTCACTCCTAACTTAATTCTTCCATCAATTCAATATGAAGCGCGATTAACTGTATTTTACCTTCCTCCGCAATTGTAGAATCGATAACTCTCTTAGTGGCGGAGTAGTATTTTTCATACTTGCTTTTCCTTATTCTAGGATGGGAGTTTTCGTCAAATAGCTCCCTTTTAATGGCCTCATGTAATATTTCTTCACTACTTTTTTCCTCTGGTGCTAATAACCGATTGTTCCAAATCGAGCGGTATTGTTCCAATAAAGCGTCAAAATTTATAGGCAAAGATATCCCTCCTCTTTCCTGCCATTGCCATTGTTACATATTTACTATCATTATTGCAAAAAATAGATTTTAACAATATAAAGAAAGGAGAAAACAATGACTACGCCATATAAATGCCCAAATTGCAAAACAAATCGAAGCCGCTTTAATATTATTCAACAAGTCTCTCATTCAGTAAAGCTTGACCCTCATTCTGGTGCGGTTGTCAGGGAATATGGAGATAATGAATTAGAGCCGTTTCACATCCCCTATAACGGACCTGAATATCGGATTCAATGCGCTGCATGCGGTCTGATTGAGGAGGAACGAACCTTTATAAAGTTTGGCGAGCAGCCAATATAAACGAAAAACACCTTATTTTTAAGGTGTTTTTCGTTTATTTTAAGCTGTTTTCTTTTAAAAAGTCCTCAGAATCCACTTTCCAAGCATCTCCTGGGGAAAAGCGAATTAGGTGAATGTTCCCATTGAATGATTGACTTCCCCTATTCTTAATAAACCAATCCACTACGACTGGTACATCTAAACTAATTTCCTCAGTTAAATCCTCTGGAGGCAGCTCCTCCATCCTAGATATTCTAACATTTTCGACTTTGACTAAAATGGGCTTCCACTTAATATTTTGCAGGGAGGCCTCAGCAGTAATCTGTTTATCCTGCTGTTTAAAGCCGGCTATGTAGGCATTTATTACGTCATATGGATTCGCTTTTCCTAAATAATCATCTAGTTTCCCAGATGCCTTCAACACCATGAGCATATGCGATAAATCCATTGAGTTGGTTCGGTGTGTTGTACTGCCATAAAAATGAATACAAAAATGTCCTGGAAAATTATTCTCAAGCGCTCCAGCTCCATGAGGCATTCCGTGCATGGAAGCTCCAATCCATTGGTCTTTATGCATTACGATAATCGCACGCCGTTTCCAGCTCCATTTTCCCCCATAAATTTTCTTCATGATTTTTGTATCATTTGCGGTTAAAGGCTGTACATCAGCGTGATGACTACCTGCCCGGCGCTGTACTTTAAATCGTTTCCCCGTTTCAATGTCCATGACAGTGAATTTGGTATACTTAGGTAAAATATGATTGACTTCATTCCAATTTAACATCTCTATTTTATAGCTAATATCTGTGGAAGCTTGAACACCTTGTCCATGTAGGAGGATGACAATTAATACGAATAATATCGATTCTCTCTTCATGAAATCCCCCCTTAATGTGAATTTTTCTACATTTAAAGAGTTACCTGAAGAAGAAATTATCATTCATGGATTTAACGATTTTTCTTATCATTTTCAAGGATAAAAAGCTGTGTTTGAATTTGTGGCCAATCGATATTCTCACCAATAAATACAAGATTTAACGGTAAATTCATATATTCCTTCATGTACAAGGGCATGCCATAGGAAAATTGAAAAAGAAATGGATGGTCTGAATAATCAAACTTGATATATCCTTTAATTCGATAAACCGAATCAGGCAAACCTTTCAAAAATTCTTCAAATTCAGTCTGTCTTATCGAAGTGGTAAATTGGTAAACAAACGTGGTTAAATTTAACGGAATCTTAAGCGATTCTTTATCGAACGAAACAGTAAGATTTCTAAGTTGGGTTATGGAAACCTGAGAGTAATTCGTCAAGAGACATCTTGCCTTTGGATTGACAGCCTGCATTTCAAAAGTAATATTAGCCTGCTGACCCTCCGTTAGTTCATTCATTTTGTTAATGAGAATGAAATCTGCATGTCTTACTTGTTCAAGGATGAGCTGCTGCAGCTGCGGGCTTAGTGACTTTCGGTTGAGCCATCTCGTACCATCGACAGTAGTAATGATTCCTTTTATGTCAAGCTTATCCGCAAACAACGGAGAAAGGATCGCATCTAAAACCTCTACAGGATGAGCAGCCCCTGTTGTTTCAATATAGATAACCTCAGGTTTCTCATCTAATAACAATCCTTGCAGCTGTGCCTCAAGCTTGTCTTGAATCGAGCAGCAAATACAGCCGCCCAACAATTCCTTCAAGGACACATCATTGTCATCAATGGCATCCGAATCAATGGAGACCTTTCCAAGCTCATTCATCATCACTGCTACTTTTCTTCCAGTTTTCTGTTCCTCCTCAAGCAATCGTTTTAACAACGTTGTTTTTCCACTTCCTAAAAATCCAGATAATATATAAACCTCAGCTTTTTTCATCATAAATTCCCTTCTTACCTTCTAAGATTCTTTTATTATAGCTGAAAAAGCGGATGAAAAAATCACCCGCTTTTAAAAAGGTTAATTGCTTCTTTTAAAAGAACCGGTGCTAATGCAGCTAGTTCTTCAACTGATTTGTCAGCATTATTTAAAAAATTCTCGACCTTTTTATTCGTTACTTCCGATAATCCATCCGAATCTTTTATTTTTTGAATAACGGAATCCATTTCAGATTTGAATCCGTTATGAAAAAACGAGTTTAAAGGACCGTAGCCTAAAAAGGAAAATAAAATTACAGCTATGCATAGCTTTCTCATGGTTCTATTACTTCCTTCCATTCATTTACTGTCCATTTTAGGATAGAACCTTTAGAAATATACTGGAACATTTAAAAAACCCGACTCCTATTGGAGTCGGGTTTTTTAGGCTATTTCATGATGCCTTTTAACACTTCAACTGCCTTTTGCAATTGAGTATCACTCGTTTTGATTTTTTCTCTTAAAAGATCCATTAGCTTCAAGGTAGAGTCACCTTTTAGCACCCCATTTTCTGGGAGTTTCTGTGCTTTTTGGAATGCGATAACAGCTGCTTTCGTTTTTTCATCAAAGAAACCATCCTCGCGACCTGGATCGTACCCAATAGCTTTTAGCATTTTTTGCGCTGTTTGAACCTCAGTTGAAGAAGTAGAAAGCGCTAGCTCTTTATCTGGATTAATGATTGGCAATGTTGCATATTCAGGTAAGGCTACTTCGTAATCTGGTTTAATTCCTTTTTTATGAATCCAATTGCCGTTTGGTGTCAGCCATTTAGCGATGGTGTATTTTAAGTTGGAACCATCCGCAAAATCTGAAGCAGTTTGAACCGTTCCTTTGCCAAATGACTTTTCCCCAACTAATGGAACACCAGCAGATTCTTTTACGGCTGCGGAAAGAATTTCAGATGCACT
Organism: Neobacillus sp. DZ-9; assembly: GCF_059587065.1. Lineage (NCBI taxonomy): Bacteria > Bacillati > Bacillota > Bacilli > Caryophanales > Bacillaceae > Neobacillus > Neobacillus sp. DZ-9. The sequence continues at coordinate 754,034 of NZ_JCAIOL010000001.1, read as the reverse complement.
AGCACTTCCCTTGTCAATCAAGACAACTAAAGGAAGGTTTGGATTACCCTTATTTTCAGAAGGTATTTCGGTAATCTTACCGTTACGGTCTTCTTCTTTAACAATAACTTTTCCCTTTGGCACGAACATACTGGAGATTGTTACAGCTTGATCCAATAATCCTCCAGGATTTTGCCTTAGGTCTAAAACAAGGCCCTTCATACCCTTCTTTTGTAAGTCATTCAATGTTTTAACAAGCTCGTTAGATGTATTGCTTGAGAAACTGGTAATTTGGACTTTGGCAATTTGGTCATCCACCATTTCACCATAAACAGTTTCAATTGGTATCTCATCTCGAACAATAGGTACACTCATTGGAGCACCAGTGCCAGGTCTTTGAATAGATAATTCAACCTTCGTACCCTTTTTACCACGAATCATTGTCACGGCCTGGGTAGAGTTCATACCCTGCAGGCTCTTACCGTCCACTGATAGGATAATGTCATTCGGTTTTAATCCCGCTTTTTCAGCAGGTGATCCTTTGATTGGTGAAACGATTGTAATATGCCCATCTTTTTCTTGAATTTCTGCACCAATACCTTCAAATGACGAGGAAATGCTGCTATGAAAGCTCTTTGCTTCATCTTTACTCATATAATCTGAGTAAGGGTCATCGAGAGCTTCAACCATTCCGTTGATGGCCCCATTGATCAGCTTATTTTGACTTGTTCCCTTATAGTACTTATCTTTCAATGTATCATAAGCTTCATATAGCTTATTAAATTCCTGCCTATCGCTAGCAGCCGGCACTACCTTTTCTTTGCCAAACGAGAAGGCAACAGTTGTAATTCCTGCAGATAGAAAAACGATAAAAAACAAAAGCATAATAAAATGGAATTTCTTGAAACGGATATAACTTGACCTATTTTCCGTCACTTGCTCCTGTTCAACCTTTTCAAGGTCTTTTTTCTCTTCCTCCAAAGCCTTCACCACTTTCATTAACCGTAAAAAATATGAATGTCCAAGTTAAGCATTTTAATTTTAACCCTTAGTGTTTAGAATAACATCTTTTTAATAAAATTAACAAAGAAAAAGTAAAGAAAAAAGAGCAAATGCTTAAAAGCTTAAAAAAGCAGCACCTTCCATAAGGAAGGTGCCATTGACATATTTCATTACGTTAAATCTTTACTCTTTTCAAGCGAAGCGAATTCGTTACTACCGATACTGAACTAAACGCCATCGCAGCACCTGCAACCCACGGAGCTAGCATTCCCATTGCAGCGATCGGAATACCTCCCGTGTTATATACTAAGGCCCAGAAGAGATTTTGGCGGATATTTTTTATTGTCTTTTGGCTTAATGAAATCGCTTTTGGAATCAAGGTTAATTCTCCGCCTAAAATGGTGATATCGGCCGCTTCAATGGCCACATCGGTCCCGGTTCCAATTGCAATTCCAATATCGGCAACGGCAAGGGCAGGCGCGTCATTTATTCCATCACCAACCATCGCAACCTTTCTGCCTTTTAGCTGAAGTTCTTTTACATGATTAGCCTTTTCCTCAGGTAAGACTTCCGCGATTACTTTTTGGATTCCTACCTGTGCAGCAATCGCTTTTGCTGTCCGCTCATTATCACCTGTCAGCATAAAAACCTCAATCCCTAGCTGATGTAATTGATGGACCGCCGTTTTTGCTGTCTCTTTGACAGTATCTGCAACAGCTATGACGCCCATAATGGTGGAATTGATAGCAATAAACATTGCTGTTTTTCCTTCGTTCTCAAACCGATGCAAGTCATGTTCCACCTCTGAATAGGGGATTCTTTTTAGATTCATAAGCTTCCGGGTGCCGATATAAATTTCCTCATAGCCTATTTTCGCTTCAATTCCATAACCTGGAATGGCCGAAAATTTCTTTACTGGTAGAGTACTTGTCCTATTTTCCAATCCAAACTTAACAATCGCCTCTGCAAGTGGATGCTCAGAAGACTTCTCAGCAGAGACCAGATATTGGAGGACTTTTTTTTCATCACGGTAGGCGATAAAATCCGTAACGATTGGTTGTCCCTTTGTAATCGTTCCTGTTTTGTCCAAAACAATCGTGTCAATTTTATGGGCAGCCTCTAAGTGCTCTCCGCCTTTGAAGAGAATACCCACTTCCGCTCCTTTACCAGTTCCAACCATGATGGAAGTCGGAGTTGCCAGCCCTAGTGCACATGGACAGGCAATAACCAGGACAGCGATGGATGTTTCTAATGCGGATGGGATATTCCCGGGATCAATAATCAAATACCAAATAAAAAATGTAACGACTGATATGGTAACCACCACAGGGACAAAGTACCCTGAAATAATATCAGCAATCCGTTGTATTGGTGCCTTATTTCCTTGAGCCTCTTCAACAATTTTGATAATTCCCGCCAGCGCTGTATCCTTTCCCACCTTTACAGCTGTCACTGTGATCGTTCCATTTTTATTTATCGTCGAACCGATCACCGTATCACCAGGGGATTTCTCCACGGGAATTGATTCGCCAGTAATCATTGATTCGTCAACAGAAGTTTTACCTTGGATTACTTTTCCGTCAACCGGAATTTTTTCTCCAGGCCTCACTAATATAAGGTCAGACACCATTACTTCATTTATTGGAATTTTGAATTCGATCCCTTCGCGAAGGACGATGGCTTCCTTTGCCTGCAAGCTAAGCAGTTTGGAGATTGCAACCGTTGTTCTTCCTTTCGCCATTGCTTCAAACAATTTGCCCAGCAGGATTAAGGTGATAAGCACGGCACTAGTTTCAAAATAAAGATGAGGGGAATATTGGTGATTATTTAGCGTTTTTAAACCTTCAAAAAGACTATAAAAATAAGCAGCAGAGGTTCCAAGTGCCACTAAAACATCCATATTCGCACCTTTATTTTTCAATGCATTATAAGCGGCTATATAAAATGGTCCTCCTATATAAAATTGGACTGGAGTTGCCAAAATTAATTGAAACCATGGATTCATCAGAAGGTGTGGCATTGGGAGGTTGAGTTCCACTGGTATATGATCAAGCATTGTATAAAGTAGTGGAAAAGAAAGAATAATAGATAGTATAAGTAATTGTTTCTTATGTTTTATTTCTTCTTCCTTTAACTTCCTTTTTTCCTCTCTTTGCATTTTCTCCTTGGCTCCATAGCCAATTCTTTCAATTCTTGCGATTATGTCATCACTAGTAACAAGCTCAGTCTCATATAAAATAGCGGCACTTTCCATTGCTAAATTAACATTAGCTTCAACACCGTCCATTTTATTTAAAACCTTTTCAATTCTGGTTGAACATGCCGCACAGGTCATCCCTGATATATCTAACTTTAGCTGCTCTTTCACTTTGTTCACCTCAATTAATACAGTACCCTGGCATCCTATGTTTTTCGATGATATTTGTCACTATCACTAGTTTTTGCTTTATATTAAATTCTCCATAAAAACAAAAACCTCCTCCTTTTACGGAAGAGGCGTTTGAATATTATTCTTTAATGGCTGCTTCTAAAGCCACTTCAATCATATCGTTAAAGGTTAATTGTCTTTCTTCAGCAGTTGTTTCTTCTCCTGTTAAAATATGATCACTTACAGTTAAAACAGAAAGTGCTTTACGACCAAATTTAGCTGCTAATGTATACAGTGCGGTTGTCTCCATTTCAATCGCTAAAATTTGATATTTTGCCCATTTTTCCAGTTCAGCATTATCGTTATAGAAGGAGTCAGCGGTAAAAATATTCCCCACTTTTAAATTTAGCCCTTTCTCTAAACCAGCATCATAGGCCTTCTTTAATAAATCAAAGCTTGCACATGGGGCGAAATCAACATGACCAAAGGTTAGACGGTTTATATTGGAATCAGTTGAACTTGTCATAGCAAGAATTACATCACGTACCTTGACATCCTTTTGAATAGCTCCACAGGTTCCAACGCGAATTAAGTTTTGGACATTATAGCTTTGCATCAATTCATTTACATAAATAGATATGGAGGGAACTCCCATCCCAGTTCCTTGAACAGAAATTCTCTTTCCTTTATATGTACCAGTATAGCCAAACATATTTCGAACTTCGTTATAGCATTTTGCATCCTCTAAAAACGTTTCTGCAATATATTTTGCACGAAGCGGATCTCCGGGAAGCAATACCGTTTCCGCAATTTCGTTCTCTTTTGCACCAATATGTACACTCATTCAAAATCCTCCTAACAAAAAGTAGTACAGTATTATTCTGCACCATTGACAATATAACATAAACAATTTTCAATAGAAAAGCTTATTTAGAAGCGGACATGAAATTTTAAAATTGTGGGAAGCTATTTCTAGAATTAAAAGGAGGTTGAGTTTTTTGGGAAAGAAACATCGAAGCCGCGTAAACGGACAAAAGAAAAATAATCATATCCCTGCAGAGGCAATCGTAGCTGAACATGAAGCACATGCAAAGGAACATAATGCCTCAGGCGGCCGCAAAAGCTAAGAAAAAAACCTAAGGATGTTTTCCTTAGGTTTTGTCCTTATTTATAGAAGCATGATTCGATTAATCGGAAACCAGCCGCCAGGCTTTAATTGATAATAGTGCTGACCACCGCGGCCTTCATCAATTAAAATGATATCACCGGTCGTTAGAAATCTCCCACTATAATCAGCAGGGATTCTGTCCGTCACATTAAAGCAGCTGAAAGTCTCCTGCAAACAATGATCTCTGCTATTTGCTAAAATCGTCGTTCGATATACCTCTTTATGCCCCTTATTTTCCCGGTACTTTGGAGTTTGAAAGATCGTCACATCATATTGAATACTTGCTCTTCTAGTTAATACTTTGATCATCATATACCTCCAATTATTAGAATTAATTTTATATTCTAATAATTGTCGATAACCCGTGTCGAATCCTTCTAAGAAATTCCACTTTTTTTGTCGAATACCATTTTTTTACTTGTTTACCGCTGATTCATGTGAAATAATAGCGAATTGACAAAGAATGCTTAGGAATATCGACCGATAACCGTTTGGATTTTTTGTGCTAAATATGGAATATCTGCATTTGTAACCGATAAACGCACATTCGTTTCATCCTTTCCCATTGCTTCAGAGAATAATCCTGATAGACCTCTTGCCCGGCGATCGACTTGGAACATTATATCCAGGGCTCCATTACCTGCTGGGAAAAATACGACTTCAAGTTCATCTAAGCAGCCGCGGAAGGGTCCGGAAGTAGGTACGAATTCAAATTCTTGAACAAAGGGAAGTCGTCCCCGCAATCTTCTTGGCGCCTCTTCACAATCAGCTTCCCTTATTCTAAAGCCAAGATTATCAATAGCATTAAATACTGCAGTCATCAACGGATTAGGGACCACCTTTAACTGATCCTGATCACTTGGGTCGACTCCACCTTTAATATCAAGACCAGTCGAAACCCAAACCTTAGATCTGCCGATTGTCAAAGGAGCATCATAGGGCAATTGGAAAGTAAACGGAATTTCTTTTCGCTCATTTGACCTAATCGTAAAGGGTGTCGTTAAGCGGAAACGGTCGATAGTAGCTGTGACCGTATACTTTCGGTCATCAGATTCTCTTAAATAGGTAGTGTTTAATGCTAAATAAATTTCATCAATTTGCTGCTCTACTTTGCCGCCTCTAATTTCTACAACCCCCTTAACGGTCTCCCCCGGCATATACGTATCCTTTTCTAATTTTGTGTCTACTGATGCAGACCCAATCCCTACACTGGCAAATACTTTGTTAAAGAACGACATTTTTTTCTCTCCCTTGATTAAGTATAAATTGTTGAATATCTGCTTTTATATGAGCGCAATTGTCATAAGCTATATCGATTTGCAGGAGCCTGCGAATGATTTGTTTAGCTTGATCCGATATCTCCAATTCCTCTTCCCAGCTTTTTTCCGGTTTATTTTCGTGAAAGGTAAAATTGGAATAAAGCAAAAATAAAAGAAAATGGCCCAGTCCATAGAAATCCGCCTGTTGGTTCACTTCTTTACGTAAATCCAGTTCCCTGCGTTTCTCCTTGCTTTTAAAATTCAAAGGTCTTGCAAGTCCTAAATCAATCAGCCTAATCTTAGATCCGTCTAAAATGACATTAGGAATACGGATATCGCGATGGATAAGGTTACGACAATGAAGATATTCAATATGTTCTAATAATTCGAAAGCACTCCTAAACGCTGCACTTTCAGGAATGACCATTTTTTCAGCAAAAATCAATTGTTCAAAATTCTTGCCGTCAATAAATTCCATTGTATAATAGGGGATTCTTTTAAATGTCCCGTCCTCAAAATACGTTGGAAATCCTGGATTATCAATCGAATTTAATAATACTTTTTCTAACTCAAAGCTTTGTTTTCCAGCCTTGGTCATTCTTTTGTGAAGGCGAAGTGCTTTTAAAACCTTTTTCGTTTGAGTAACCAAATCAAAAACTAGATAGCTGTGCCCATAGCTGCCCATGCCGAGGTGGCTGATCACCTGATAGCGGTCAGCCAGAATCTTTTCTTTGACGAATGGTCTTTCGAAAAGATTCGATAATAATAAAATGAATTTTTTTATCATTTATTTAACTGCTAAAGAAACTAGACATAAAACTGCCGCTTTTATGCTTCTTTTTATAATGATGGTGCCCTAGATGGTTGTGATTATAATGGTTCATCTTCTTCCAGGCACCACTTGATGAACTGTATTTATGATGCCCATGGCTCAGCTTGCTCTTAATAATTGATTTTAGGATTTTTTTGAACATCCCAATCCCTCCTCATCTTCGTACCAATATATACGACTAAAAAAAATAATGGTTTCGCTATTTCAAAAAAAATAATTCCTTTTATCGAATCAAACAAAAAGCGAGCACAGAATGCTCGTCTTTCGTTTTCATCTATTTAAAGAAGAGCTTTTCCCCTTCTTTCATTCATTGTTTATTATTCATCTTCTACTTCTTCATCGATGATACTTTTCTCAATTAAATATTCAAAGGTAATGTCAGCGAGTTCTTCCAATTCTTCTTCGCTAGGAACGTATCCCCTTTTTACAAGCTCATGAAAGAAAAATTCGGCAATTTCTTCTGTATCAATAAATACTTCAATTTCTCTCATAGCATCGCCCCCTTTTTACAGAATGTATGATGTACATGGCCTTTTCATGCTATTTCAATTTATTAAAAAAAGAAACATGTCTTTTTTTTATCGGACAGGCATATGTTGAAGTAAATAATCCTACTTGAGGTGATATCATGTTAAATTTACAAACAAAGTTTGAGGCATTGATGGAAGATGTTAACAAAGAAGATGGGCTCACTGTCAGAATGATGGAAAACTTCCTCGGAGCGATGTTTTTTCTGATTAAGTGGGCCGGAATTCCTTTTGTTTTGTATTTACTGTTTGCGGTTACACGCTTATAGGCTACACATGGCTTTTGCCATCGTTACTTACAAGGCTTTCTAATTTTCTGAGGATAACGCGCATGACTTGATAATATTCTTGATCATGAAATAATTCATATAAAATTCGATAATCGTTGAAAATATCTAAGAGGTTGTCAATTAGTTCCTTCTTTTCCTTTTTACGCTCAATTTCTTCATATTCCGCTTTCCTTACCATGTTTTGCAAATTAGGATTTTTTGTTGGTTTTTCCTGCTTATTCACTAAGTATAAGAGGCCTAGTTTTTGTATAAATGTGTCTGCACTCTCTGCATCCGCTACAAGCGTCAGTTCCTCTTCTCCTGCTTCAAGCCACTCCCCATCACTTACCCTGGATAGCTCATAAATAACATCTTCCCATGCATCATCTTTATAGCGCCATATTTCGGTTCGAAAGCCAACCACTTTAAATAAATCCGCTCCATAACCGGCTACTTGAACCAAATCACCGATAAAAAATTTATATTCTATATCAATTTGCTCCTGTTCCATTATCGTGCCGTCATATTCAGATAGTAATTGCAAGGCTTCCTCAATGAACAGCCCATCACTCTTATTCACTTCGTACACATACTTTCCGTCGAGCCATTTTACATCTGTGACTCTGCCAACAGTACCATATATTGTAATCACGACCGTATCACCGATCTTGTACTTCGGTTTTTTTCGTTTTGCCATGTCCTCCCATCCTCTCAAATGATTAGTCGTGAATTTTGATTACAATAGTATATGCGCGGCTATTTATAAAAGCGCATGACAAATATAAAATGAAAAAATCGCCTCCAACACGGAGACGATTTTCTTTTTAAACTTTATTTTCCGAAATAATGTACATCTGCCAGGCCTCATCAAAAATAGACATCGATTCCAAATAATGACCATTCAATTCAAGATACGAGCTTAATTCGTGGTAATCAGATGAATTTTTTGGAAAACTATGATCTAAATAGGCATGATTCGCAAATATACTGATTGCGTCCTTTGGAGCGGGATGCCGATATTTCATTAGGAAATGATAAAATGATTTACTCATGATTAACGCCTTTCTAATCCGTTTTATTTATATCCCATACTATAACGGATATAGTTGGCAGCGTAAAGTTTCACATAACAAAAGCAGCCTGACATTAAGGCTGCTAAAGTTTAGGATGAGAAATCAAAGTAATTTTTCTTTAATAGCCTCGGGATTGCCATTAATTCTTCAAATGTAATTACCTTTCCAACCTTACGGCAATCAATTAAATATAATTGATTCTCAATTTCTTTTACAATCGGCTCACTTTGATAGACCATCGAACAATCCGGACAAGACAGGGTAGGAGTCTCAGAGATTTCAATTGCCCTGGTTCCATCAGGGATTTCCCAATAAACCGAACCTGTCATTCTTTTAACATTTGTGCCGCTGCACCACTCACATACCATTTAACTCTAAACCCCCTCTGCCGTGTTGCTGGAATTAGTTGTTTCATTATTATCCTTTTCTTTTTCAGTTTGTGCCTTAAATTTCTTATCCTTCAATTCATCCCGTTTGCTTCGTTTATCTTTAAGCGATGAATGGGCAGGGTCTTGATTGTAATCCTTACGCCGGTTCAGCCTTGATAATCCTTCTGGAACGAGATTAAAGTGCTGGTCATTCATAATTCCCGCTATCCCGGCAAGGGAGCGTTTTTCTTCCATATCTGGATAGACCTCTTTAAAGTAGTTTTCCGCTCTGCCTGGAACATAGTTTTCCGGTTCAGGATACGAAGTAATAACGCCCTCAAAGTTCCGTAGGACAACCTTTTCCGCACTTTGGGAAATTAAATAATTCGGCTGAAGGGCAATTTTTCCGCCTCCTCCTGGTGCATCAACGACAAAAGTAGGCACAGCATAGCCGCTTGTATGTCCTCTTAATCCCTCAATAATTTCAAGGCCTTTTGAAACAGGAGCGCGGAAATGCCCGATACCTTCTGAAAGATCACATTGATAAATATAGTATGGCCGTACACGAATTTTCACGAGGTCATGCATCAGTCTTTTCATGATTGGAACGCTGTCATTAATACCTGCTAGAATAACAGACTGATTGCCGACTGGAACGCCACAATTGGCGAGCATTTCACAGGCACGTTTCGATTCCTCGGTGATTTCGATGGATGTATTAAAATGGGTGTTCAGCCAAACTGGGTGATATTTTTTTAATATGTTACAGAGATTTTCCGTAATCCGCTGCGGGAATACAACCGGAGCCCTCGTACCAATCCGAATAATTTCTACATGGTCGATTTCCCTTAGGTTCTTTAGAATATACTCCAAAATATTATCATTAATAAGCAGTCCATCCCCTCCAGAAATCAATACATCCCTTACCTGCGGGGTTTGCCTGATATATCCAATCGCGGCATCCAGCTGCTTTTTCGGAACACCCATGCCAATTTGACCGGAGAAGCGCCGTCTTGTACAATAGCGGCAATACATGGAACATTGATTGGTTACTAAAAAGAGCACCCGGTCTGGATATCGATGTGTTAACCCTGGAACGGGGGAATCTTCATCTTCGTATAATGGATCTTCGAGGTCATATTTGGTCTTATAAATTTCTTTAGAGATTGGTACAGACTGCATTCTAATCGGACAGCGTGGGTCATCTGGATTCATCAAAGAAGCATAATAGGGTGTAATATTCAAGGGGATCGTTTTCGTCGAAATTCTTACACCCTCTTCTTCATCCGGTGTCAAATTGATTACTTTTTTTAAGTCATCTAACGTTCGAATCGTATTGGTTAACTGCCACAGCCAATCGTTCCACTGTTCTTCGGTAACATCTTTCCAAAGCTCAATATCCTTCCAATACCTTTTTGGCTTATATAAAAATTGTTTCATCACAATTCCTCCATTCGTGACCTTTACTTAATAATATGCAAGAAACGTGCCAATGCTTAAAAGCTTGAGCGCCCGTTTGGAGGAACATAAAAGCGCCGAAAATTCGGCGCCCTCAGTCTAGTACTTTTTTAATTTTATATTGTAACGTTTGTCTTGGGATCTCTAATAGCTTAGAAGCTTGATTGATATTTCCATCACTTAACTCCAGTGCATTTTTTATTAATCGTTTCTCTAACTTTTCAATATTTTTCCTAAGTGAAAGCTCTCCAGTTGAATCCAAACTACTTTCTTGAGGTGCAGAAAGATGCTTCAACATCATTGGCAAATCCTTGACCGTCAGATATTCTTCTCCAGAGATATTCATCATATATTCAATCGTATGCTTTAGCTCGCGTACATTCCCTGGCCATTGATACTCAATGAAAAAGGATTCACACGAATTTTTAATACCCTTTATGTTTTTAGCCAATTTAATGTTGAATTCCTTAATAAAGTGTTCTGTTAGAAACAAAATATCTTCTTTTCGCTCCCTTAACGGCATCAGGGAAAAGGTGAACACATTTAACCGGTAATAAAGGTCTGATCTGAGCTTCTGGTCATGAAGTGCTTCGTTTGGATGTATATTCATCGCGGCTATGACACGAACATTCACAAGTATGTTTTCTGAACTCCCGACCCTTCTAACCATTCCATCCTCTAACACTCTTAGGAGCTTAGCCTGCAGTTCGACCGGCATCGTATGTAACTCGTCTAGAAAAAGGGTTCCCCCATCTGCCAGCTCAAATAGACCTTTGCGTTCAACCGCCCCAGTGTAGCTTCCTTTAGCTGTCCCAAAAAGAATACTTTCAAGCAGGGTTTCGGGGATTGCCGCACAATTTTGCGCTATGAATGGACCATCTGAGCGCAGTGACTCATGATGGAGGCCCTGAACAAATAATTCTTTTCCAGTGCCGCTTTCCCCGTAAACAAGAATTGGAGAATCCGATTTTGCTAACCTTTTCGCCTCTTCCTTCAAGCTGTTGAAGCGCGGATTAACCGTCAATAAATCCCTAAGGGTATACCTAACCTGCTTGGCAGACTTTTTCTTGCTGCTTTTATTTAACCCTTTTTGCAGGTCTAGTAACCTTTCTGCAAACAGCTTCATTCTTGAATAATCTTTAGCGATTTCAACGGCACCTATGATTTCTTCGCCTAAAAAGATTGGCAGAGTCGTATTCATCGTATCAATTCTTGTCCCATGCAAATTCATATATTCCTGAGTTTGATTGTAAATCGGCCTTCCTGTTTTTATGACCCTTAACAAGGTACTGGATTCTTCTGAAAGGGACGGAAAGGCGTCAAATAAGTGCTTCCCCAATACTTCCTTTACTGTCATACCATCATGCTTTGCTGCCACTTCGTTATAATATATCGTTTTTCCTTTCGTATTGACCACATGAATTCCTTCATCAATACTCTTTAGAATAGCACTTAGAACTTCTTGCGTTAAAGCGGTTAATTGGGCCATTTATTTCACCTGGCTTTTTAATAGGATAAGGTGCCGAAAAATGGTCATACCTGAGCCGAAAATTTAGCAGTTTGCCAGATTCTTTACCCACATATTCATATTTTCTAACTTGTCAAAGATATAGCAATTATTCATTAACCTTCCCCTATAGGAATACCCAAGCTGGTATAAAACAGCATTCATGCCAAAGGATAAGGATCTTGCTATCGAATAGGCACAAAAGATTCGTTTTCTTTTCAATTCAGCTTCAAGCTCTTGAAGAATAAGCTTCATTAATCCATACTTCCGGTGTTCTGTCAGGGTCGCACAATCTGTTAATTCCGCATTTTTATAAAAACCATTGATTTCAGCAGAGGCAGCGCTGACTATTTTACCCTGATAAAAAAATGCATAATAAATCGTTCCATCCTTCATGGTCTTTTTAATATATTCCGGATCATGCATCGGAGTGGGATAGATTTGAAACACTTGGCCATACAGGGCAGCAAGCTCTGCCGCATAGCTTTCGTCTGCCTTTTTCAGTTCATATTCTTTGGGAGGAATCGCCTTTTCGACCGATGTATCTAATTGATAAATACTGTGGATCATCCCGTCTTCTGTAATCCAATGGTCGTTTTTCTTTCTTTCTGGTGTATAAAACTTTGAAAAAAAATGAGCATCGGATCCAAGAAAATAACGATCGACGACCGCTTCAGGCTGAAGAGCATGTTCGAGTAATTTCAGTGAATCTTCTGTACGCGCCTTAAATATCAGCTTTTCCGCTTGGTGCTGTTTAACAAGTTCTTCTGCTTTTGCTACTAGCAGGTTCAAATTCCCCCGATAATCATCCACTCGAATTCGTTTATTAAAAGGATCCAGATAGACCTCCAGGAAAAAATGTCTGTCCTCCAAATAAATCGTTTCTGATGTTTGATTCATTCAATCCCCTCCTTTAACACCCTGAAACTATTTGAAAAAAAGTCTGGCCTAGAATTAAGCCAGACATCTTGATATTATTCCATCTTAAAGCAAATTAATTTTAATTCGGTCATTTCCTCAACGGCATATTTGATTCCTTCTCGTCCCATGCCGCTTAACTTCACTCCGCCATATGGCATTTGGTCAACGCGGAACGTAGGAATATCATTAATCATTACACCGCCAACTTCCAATCTTTTCGCAGCCTGAAATCCATGATGGATGTCATTGGTAAAAATTCCTGCCTGCAGGCCATATTTTGAGTCATTGACCATCTCAATAGCTTCATCCATTGTCCTAAACCGATTGATATGAACAACAGGAGCAAAAATTTCTTCACAAGAAACTTTTTCGCTTGCGTCTACATCGACCAAAACGGTTGGCTGATAAATTCCATCCGTAATACTGCCGCCAATTTTTATCCCTGCACCGCTTGCAACTGCTTCATCCACCCACTCTTTCGTACGCTCAACATCTCCTCTTGAAATCAATGCGGAGATATCCGTATCTTCATCCAATGGATTTCCGGTTTTGAGTTTTTTAGCTTCTTCTACGAACTGTTCCGTAAATACTTCCAATAGGTTTTCATGAACAAATATCCGCTGGATGCTAATACAAACCTGCCCCTGGTAGGAAAACGAGCCTGTGACAATCCTTGGGATGACCTTTTCAAGGTTGACCCCTTCGTCGACAATTACAGCTGAGTTTGAACCTAATTCCAGGGTTACTCGCTTTAAACCGGAGTTTTCCCGGATATATCTGCCAACTTCAGGGCTTCCCGTAAACGTGATCATCTTTATTCTTTCATCTTTTATTAAAATATCGCCGACACTGCGTCCGCTTCCGGTAACCACGTTTAAGGCTCCCTGCGGCAACCCTGCCCGGTGAAATAATTCAGCAATTTTATATGCCGACAATGGTGTTTGGCTCGCTGGCTTTAACACCACTGGATTGCCTGCTGCAATCGCTGGTCCTACTTTATGTGCAACAAGATTCATAGGGAAATTGAATGGCGTAATCGCTGCGATGACACCAATGGGCTCTCTAACCGTAAAAGCAAGCCTTCCTTCCCCACCTGGGGCTGCATCCATCGGAACTGTTTCCCCATGGATTCTTCTTGCTTCATGGGCAGCGAAGGTATAGGTCATGATTGTCCGCTCCACTTCGGCGCGGGCAGCTTTAAGCGGTTTTGCAGCCTCTTGAGAAATGATCTTAGCACATTCCTCTCTTTCTTCTTTTAGAAATCCTGCTACTTTTTCTAAAATTTCCGCCCGGACAAATGCTGGCAGCGATGCTAATTTTGCTAAAGCCTGCTCAGCCGACGCGATAGCATCCAGGACATCGTCCTTTCCGGCAACTGCGATATCCGCAATATGCTCAAGATTATAAGGGTTCTTTAATTCCGAATAGGTTGCTGCGGGACGATATTTTCCGCCAATCCATAGTGACTGTTTCAAAATATTATCCTCCATTCCCTTGCTTTACCATTATTTCACCAATCTATTTGAAAGAAGCGGAATTATATTGTCTTACTTTTTTGACAACAATGGCGAATGGCTTTTTCTAGCACTTCCATCCCCTCATCCAGCTGCTCATCTGTTATAACAAGTGGAGTTAATAAGCGGATGACATTGCCATATAATCCCGCTGTCATGATAATAAGTCCATTTTGATGGGCCATTTTAATGATTTCCTGAACAAGGTCTTTATTAGGTGTTTTGGATTTAGAATCCGTGACAAATTCAATGGCACACATTGCGCCGAGATGACGAACTTCACCAATTTGTGGATAATGGGTTCTAAGTTTATCTAACCTAGTCTGGAAGGTCTTGCCAATTAATTCCGCTCTACTTAATAAGCCATCGTCCTCGATGGTTTTCACCACTTCAAGTCCGGCAACACAGCCAAGCGGGCTGCCGCCATATGTGCCGCCAATTTCTCCAACGTTAGGAGAATCCATAATTTCAGCGCGGCCGGTCACGGCACTAATCGGCAATCCTGCTGCGATTGATTTAGACATCGTTAAAAGATCCGGTACAACATCAAAATGTTCGATGGCAAACATTTTTCCAGTTCGGCCAAATCCAGTTTGAATCTCATCAGCAATAAACAAAATTCCATGCTTTTCACATATTGCTTTGACACCTTTCACAAAGTCTTTAGAAGGGATAACAAATCCCCCTTCACCTTGTACCGTTTCCATGATCACAGCCGCTATTTCTTCTGGAGGAACTTCACTTTGGAAAAAGGTTTCAAAACGCTGGAGAAGTGCAGCATCTAACTGTTCTGAGGAGTCAAATTCTGAGCGATAATAATAAGGGTATGGCCACTTATAGGTCTCGGGTGCAAAAGGACCGAACTCATATTTATATGGTTTGACCTTGCTTGTTAAGGACATCGCCATATATGTTCGTCCGTGAAAGCCTCTTTCAAATGAGATGATCGCTTTTCGACCGGTATATTTTCGAGCTATTTTCACAGCATTTTCAACAGCCTCTGCCCCGCTGTTTAAAAAGAAGGTTTTCTTTTTATGATTCCCGGGAGTAATCCGGTTTAAAGTTTCAGCGAGCTCAATATAGGGCTCATACATCATCACGTGAAAGCACGGATGAAGATAGGCATCAATCTGGCGGTGTAGTGCTTCAACGATTTTTGGCGGACAATGGCCGACATTTAATGAGCCAATCGCACCAGCAAAATCAATAAAGGTATTGCCATCAACATCGGTAATTAATGCACCTTCCCCTTTTACCGCAAAGGTTGGGATGGTATTAAAGGGTCCTTTTGGTACATTGTGTTCTTTCCTTGTTAATAGTTCAATTGCTTTCGGACCGGGAATTTTTGTGTTCAATTGAATGGAGCTCTTTTTTGTTTCCTTTTGGTTACTACTCATCCACTTCACACCATTCTAATAAAGTAAAAGCAATAATCTCACTAGCAGCAAATAGATCCTCTAAATTAATATGTTCGTTAGCATCATGGGCTGTCTCCGTAATTCCCGGCCCGAAGACAACGACAGGTGTATTCCCTATATTTGATAGGATTCCTCCATCCGTTCCCCATGGACTTGCCTCTATGGCCGGTTGATTTCCTTTAACTTCTATGAAACTCTTTGTAAGCTCTTTTATCAAAGGATGATCACCCTCAAGGCTTCCTGGCAGCCATCTGCCGCCAAACCACTCAATTTGCAAAGGATTTTGGCAAAGCCATTCATCCTTCTCATTCAATTCTCGTAAACAAGTTTCCATTTCTAATTGGGCAGTTTGAATCGTTTCCTCGGGAGACACTCCCATTCTTCCTTCGATGATCGCGGTGTCAGGCACAGAAGATGGCCACTCACCACTTTTGATTTTTCCAATATTGATCGGAATAGGAATCGGAATTTTTTCGAATAGAGGATCGGAAATCCTGGAATTTCTATCTTTCTCTAATTGTTGTAATCTTTGAATAACAATTAAGGATTTTTCAATGGCGCTGACACCTTCATACCTCGTGCCCCCATGTGCAGCCCTTCCCTTAACGGTAATTCTGAACCACATCGACCCCTGCTGTTTTGGGAAGATTTTCATATTTGTCGGTTCCGGAATGATTGCCCCATCTGCCTGATATCCCCGGAGTACGGCAGCAAGTGTTCCGGCACCGCCGCTTTCCTCCTCTATAACACTTTGAAAAATAACATCGCCCTTTAACTTTATTCCATTGGCTATTAACGATTCTATCGCCATAATAAGAGCAACATTCCCACCCTTCATGTCGGTTGCTCCTCTTCCATAAAGCTTGCCGCACTCTATCATTCCACTAAAAGGGTCCTGCTTCCAGTTACTTACATTTCCCACTGGCACTACATCGATATGTCCATTCAGAATGATTGATTTACCTCCACCTGTTCCTTTTAGAACGGCGACTAAATTAGGATTTCCTTCGAAACTTTCCCTGTCACAACAATAGGCTGGATGATTCTTAAGCTCATCGCCGCCAATCTCCCATATATCTAGTGTTAAGCCAAGCTGACGGCATTTTTCGATAACAATTGCCTGCGTCCCGCTTTCATTTCCTCTTATACTATCCTCTTGAACAAGGATTTGTAGCAGTCTTGCTCCCCTAGCCCGATTTTCCTTTAGCCACTGCTTAATGCGGACTTTATTGTTTTCCATGTGATTCACTCCTTTTGCACAGATTTTGCTAGTATGGTATTCTACGAATATTTTCACTTTTATTAAATTCACAGCCCGTCTTATTGACGACATTTTCTAAACTATATGGCGCAAATAATTCGGACAGAAGCAGCCCATCTGCCGTTACTTTGAATACGGCCATTTCCGTTATAATCAGATCGACACACTTGGATGAGGTTAACGGTAAAGAACAGGCTGGAACAATTTTGGGATTGCCATTCTTATCACAATGATTCATGACTACAATGACTTTTTTTGCTTTTTGAGCAAGTTCCATCGCCCCTCCCATTCCTGGAACCTTTTTTCCTGGTACAATCCAATTCGCTAAATCGCCATTCTGACTGACTTGAAGAGAACCTAAAATGGTAATATCGACTTTTCCTCTACGGATCATCCCAAATGCAATGGCACTATCTGTGTAGGAACCTCCGCAGGTGAGGGTGACAGGAAATCCTCCGGCATTGCATAAATTTTCATCCTCTTCACCCTTAGTCGGACTTGGTCCCATGCCGGTTATGCCATTTTCAGCATGAAACATCACCTTTGTTTCTTCAGATAGGTGGTTGGGGACAAGAGAGGGGATGCCGATCCCCAGATTCACGACCATTCCATTTTGAATTTCCTCGGATGCCCTTCTAGCCATTTGGTTCCGAATATCTACTCCCATGCCCATTTCCAATTCACCCCCTTCGACGGTATGACATAATTGACGAACACTCCTGGGGTAATGATTTCATCCGGGGCCAGACTTCCCATTGGAACAATTTCTTCCACTTCCGCAATCGTAATGTCCCCAGCCATCGCTACAAGTGGATTAGTGTTGCGGGCACTTTTGTCATAAATCAAATTCCCGTACTCATCTGCCTTTTTCGCAAACACGATTGAAACCTCTGCAGTTAAGGCGGTTTCAACAAGATAGTTCTTTCCATTTAGTGTAAAAAGAGGTTTATTCTTTGCCACAATCTCATTATCCATGCCAATATCGGAAAGGATTGCCGGCAAACCTACTCCTCCGGCACGAATTCTCTCAGCCAAGATTCCCTGTGGTGAAAACTCAACTACGAGCTTTCCCTCGTGCATCTGATGGCCGGCAAAGGGATTAGAGCCGATATGGGAGGCAATTACTTTTTTGGCCCGCTCCGCTTTGACCAATTTACCGATTCCTATGGTTGGAAAACCAGTGTCGTTTCCAATTAAGGTAAGGTTTGTAACACCTTTTTCCAGAATTCCATCAATTAAGGTCGGCGGCGATCCAACCCCGCCAAAACCTCCAAACATCAATGACATACCGTCATGGAATAATTCCATGACATTCTCAAGCGTCGTAATTTTGCCGAAAGGATTTTCCATTTACATATCACCAGCCATTCATGGATTCATTTGGTTTGAAAAAGCTTCAAATGTTTCTTTTAATAATGCAGCAAGTTCCTCGATTTCCCTTTTTGAGATTGTTAAAGGCGGGGAGACGATGATAGCGTCACCGTTTACACCGTCGATACCCGCACCTGCTGGATAAATGAGCAGCCCTTTTTCTTTGGCGAGGGACACGATTTTCTGTGTGACTTGCGCACTTCTTGGGAAAGGAGTTTTTGCGCCAACCTCTTCGACAAATTCTATACCTTGCAGCAATCCTTTACCTCGTATGTCACCAATAAACGAAAATTGGCCTTTTAATTTTTCGAGCTGATTTTTTAAATAGGTACTCTTACAATCTACCTCTTTTAAAATCTCGTTTTTTTCTAAATATTCCAGAACGGCTAAGGAGACAGCGCATGTTTGGGGGTTAGCGCTTAGGGTATGGCCGCTCATCACGGATTTAGAGCCAGCCAATATTGGCTCCATTACCTTTTCGCTTGCAACGGCGGCAGCTATTGGTGCATATCCAGCACCCATTCCTTTTCCTAAAGCGACTATATCCGGCGTAACTCCCCATTGGTCGCAAGCAAGCATTGTCCCGGTTCGTCCAAACCCTGTCATCACTTCATCAGCAATAAAGAGAATGTCATTGGCTTCGCATATTTCTTTAATCTGTTTAAAATAATCCTTTGGCGGCGTGATGGCTCCGCCTGCAGCACCAATCACAGGTTCAGCGATGAAAGCGGCTATTTTATCCGCACCAATTCGTGTTATGGCGGTTTCTAGTTCGCGAGCGCATAAATAATTACAGGAAGGTGCCTCTAAGCTGTAGGGGCAACGATAACAATAAGGAGGGTTGATGACGGGAAATTCTTCTAAGAGGGGGACAAATCTTGCTCTTCTTCCAGTATGCCCCGACATCGAAAGGGCTCCAAGTGTGATTCCATGGTAACTGACCCAGCGGGATAATATTTTTGTTTTGGTTTGAATTCCTTTTTCCTGCCAATATTGGATGGCCATTTTCATGGCTGTCTCGGTTGCTTCTGAGCCGCTGTTGACAAAAAAGCTCCAATTAAGCCCTTCAGGTGTTAGCTCAGCAATTTTCTCAGCCAGCTTTTCGGCCGCTTCACTGGTAAATTGCGAGCGATAGACAAAGGAAACTTTATTGGCCTGCTCATTCATCGCGTCAATAATTTCTCTTACACCGTGGCCAATATTAGCTGTAACAGCACCAGACGAAGCATCCAAATATTTTTTTCCATCTTTATCAAATAAATAGACCCCTTTGCCATAATCAATCACTGGGTATGTTTCATCAAGAATTGGTTTAATTAAAAAAGAACGCTCCATGGGGCGGACACCACTTTCTTCTTAAAATAAGTCAGGCCTCATAGAAATTGTATGAAACATCTATTTGTTTCTTTCATCTTATTTTGTAATCGTTTTGGAAAAAAAAACAGACACCATGAGGTCAGGATTCTGTACATTTATGTGAAGATAGTCTTCATGGAGGGTTCATGCGGACATATTTCTTTGGAATTCAGATATTTCTGTCCTCATGGAGGGTTCATGCGGACATATTTCTTTGGAGTTCATAGATTTCTGTCCTCATGGAGGGTTCATGTGGACAACTTTCTTTGGAGTTCATAGATTTCTGTCCTCATGGAGGGTTCATGTGGACAACTTTCTTTGGAGTTCATAGATTTCTGTCCTCATGGAGGGTTCATGTGGACAACTTTCTTTGGAGTTCATAGATTTCTGTCCTCATGGAGGGTTCATGTGGACAACTTTCTTTGGAGTTCATAGATTTCTGTCCTCATGAAGGGTGATTTCCTTGTTTTTGTTAACGTTTTATATTAATTTTAAGCGATCTGTTGATTGAGGCGGAAGGCGCAGCGCCTATAGCGTAAATCAACAGACATAATTAAAAGAACGATACAAAAAAAGGAGTGCCCCTATATGTTATACATTTGGGACACCCTCAATTCAAAATAATAATTTGTTTCCATAGATATTTAACTTAGTACAGTTTTAGTTTCATCCTATTTTTAACTTAACTAAATCTTCATCCTGTTCTGCTAACTGACGGAAATAGTCTGTCTCTTCATTTTCGATTACGAAGTCTAGGACTTGCTGCGCTTCAGAGGTACGGTTGAGTAACGCTAAATAACAAGCCTTGTTGTAATAAGCAAGTAGGTTTTCATCTTCCATTTCCAAAACTCGATTAATCATTTCTAAAGCTTTTTCATTTTCATTTAAATAACTCAAAGTAACACTTAGCTGCAATTTAATGGAGGGGTCGAAGGGATGAATTTCCATGCCTTTTTCCAGTAATTCCTTAGCTTCAGCATATTTGCTTTGTTTATTTAACCATCCGCCTAAATGGGAATGGGCATGATTTTCAAATGGATTATCAGCAATTACCTGTCTCATTCTATTTTCAGCCTCTGCTACGTCTCCCTGTTCACCAATAATAAAGGCGGCAACCGCTTGAAGATGGGAATTTTCAGGATCCTCCTGTAAACATTTTTCAAACAACGGCCATGCAGCTTGATAGTCCTTGGAATCCAAATAGATCAGCCCTAATTGATAGGCAAGCCTATCATCCCATGCAGTGGATATTGCCTTCCGCAACACCTTAATTGAGTCATCCATTAAATCAAAATCCTCATAAAACTTTGCAAATTGGCTTACAAGATTCAGATTGTGAGGATCCAATTTTATAGCCGTTTCGTACAACCCAATCGCTGTTCCAAATATTTTCATTTGTTTAAATCGATTTTTCAACTTTCGAACAAACCTAGTAAATACATTCCCTTCATCCTCTTCAAACCAGTCAACTTCCCTGAAATGTTCCTCTACAGCTTCTGCAGCCAGCTGGAACATAAAAGCCTTTTCTTCGCTCGTTCCGATAAATTGATGAAGGAACTCCTCAAGTGCCGTCCATCGATTAGCAGCAGCGGTAAATTGGATAAGCGTCTTAAATAAATCTTCATCCTCGTAATACTTATTTAAAAGTTGTTTCAGTCGTAAAGATACCTTTTCCCACTTTTTCAGTTTAATAAACAGCTTGGCTTGGTGGTGAAGCAGTTCTGGCTGTTCTGGTTCTATGTCCAATGCAGCCATTAAAGTACTCTCTTCCGCTTCTATATTTCCAAGTGCCCCGTGTGTGTAGGCAAGCATGTCGAGTCTCCACGACTCTGGGGATGAGCCTTGCAAATTTTCAAGCTTGCTTAATAAATTATGCAATCCATCCTCATCCAAAATTGATGTCAAGTATTCCACATTTACATTTATCGGGGCAATTTCCAAGAGACGAAGTAAATAGTCCGCCTCTTCTTCATGCTTTTCCTGGTATAATGCTATTTCCGCAAGCTTCAGATAGGCATGAACGACTTTTGCATCCAGCTCTAAACACTTTTTAAAGGCATCCTCTGCCAAATCAAGCTGATTCAGGTTAAAGTAAACCGCACCTAGACGGTAATAAGGAAAGGAATCTACTCTAACTTTTAAAGCGGATTTGTAGGCATCAATCGCTTGAGCATATTGCTGTTTTTCTTCATATAAAGTCCCTTGAAAACATGTATATTCAATAATATTAGGATGTTGGGCTGATTTTTCTCCGAGGAATTCAATCGCCCGGTCGACAAGGGTTGTTTCTTCCACCAAACCTACATAGATTTCTAATGCATCATACAGGTTAGAGTGTATAAATTCCATTCCCTTTTCAAAAAGCCTTAACCCATCCTCTAATAATGGAAGGCTTTCCTCCTCTTTTCCCCAGTCAGCAAATATCCTGCCACAGTTAATTAAAAATTCACTGTCTTTTTCGAAACGTCCTTCATTCTTTTTTAAATATTGAACAGCATCTTCTTTATGGTCGTCATTTGCCATCGATTCTGCCATTCCAAAATAGGCAAATCGCTCATCAGGAAATAAACCTATACAAGTTTGATAGATATTAATAGCTTTTGACCATTCTTCTTGGTCCTTATATAAATCCCCCAGCCGGACATATACTTGAGAGGATTTTGCCGAATGTATGCCAGATAACAGTATTTCCTCCGCTTTTTCCCACTGATCAAATTCCAACTCTAACAGGTCTGCGGCAGCAAGATAGGCAAACGGGGTTTCATTGTCTAATTTCATAGACATTAAGTATCCTCTTAATGCTTTCCGGAGTTTACCTAATTTTTGATCCAGATTTGCTCTCTCATACCATGCATGGGCATCCATGGGCTCCTCTTTTATGAGCGCATTATATAACTTCCGGGCATTTTCATACTCGTTTTTTTCCTTTAAGACTGCTGCATGGTTCATTCGGATAAAACGGTCGTCAGGAGCAAGCATCATACTAATCTTTGAAAAAAACTCGGCTTGGACGATATCCTTTTGATATAGATAGGAAAGTGCTAAATAGCTCCAAATATAATATTGATCTGGATCAAGCTGCAGCGAGTTCCTGAAAGAACGGGCGGCCTCTTCAGATTTGTCAAAATAGAGTGAAATTCTGCCCTTTAAAAAATGATACAAGGTACTAAATGTTTTCCGGGTTGTCTTGGCCAGCTGACCCTCTGAAAGTTCCATTTTCGACAATCTTAAGTAGGCCTGTGCAATATGGAGATTGAAGAAATCACTCTTTGGATATTCAAGTAAAAGCTTTTCTGCACATGCAATGATAAAATCTCCATATTCATCAAAAGAAAAATGCTTTACAACATAGATGGGAGTGTACGGAACTTCAATGTTTTCTTGCAAGAATTGAAAAAAGGATTCCTTGTATTTACTTTCGTCCTCTTCCATTTTTTCACCGAAATCATGAAGTGTCCGAAAATAGGTGTCCTCTTCATGAGAAAGAAAGGCTATCTCCTTAGCTCTTTCATTAGGCACTGCAACAATTGACATATAACTGGTTGCGCGATTGGCTTTTTGAAGCTCTTCGCTCGAAACATACATCCCTTCCAGCATGTTTGGATCCTGGATATGATAAAAGTCAAAGCGGCTGTCATAGCCCGTCATTACTTGTACATGGGATGAATGTTCAAAATCAACACTCAAAAGGATTGGAATTCCCTGCTTTAATAACTGTACATACCTCTCTTTGTTACCAATAAAGTATCGGCAGGAAAACCCAAGTTCTTCAAGATAGGCAACAGTGGTCGACAATCTAGAGCCCGTAAAATCAAAAATGTGGCTGGCAATTTCATCCTGGGTAATAGTCATCCCGTAATAATTAAGGATCATTTCTAAACTGGCCGGGACGCAATAATTGCTCTTTTGAACGATGGGCCTAATCTTTAGCCTGATTAACTCTCCAGCTTCTTTTTTCCGTATAAAAAGTGAAGATTTTAAGTTTTCCTCTTGAATAAAGGCATCCAACCGTGTAAAATCCTCTAATTGATAGAAAGCATTCCCTGTCAAATGGCTGAAATACTTTTGATAGACATGCTCAGGAATGCGATTGTTCAATTGCTTAACTACTTCTAGCATTTCCCTTGGCTTTCCAAGGTCGCGGTAGCGTTTTACTTTCTCCACCAGGAAGGTAGGCGTTTCTGGATACAGTGCTTCCCCTTCCTCTATAAGTTTTAAAGCCTCCATGGGGCGGCCATTGGCAGCATATAAATCGGATAATAGTAAGTAACAGTAACGGCCACGGTCTGGATCCTTTAAGCCCATTTTCAGGTATTCCTCTGCCTTTTCTCGATTCCCCATTTGCAAGTGAATATACCCAAGCTTATCCTCAATAGGCCTCGAAGATTCTTGGAGTTTTTCAAGTAACGGATCAATCTCCTTGAAGCGTTTCATTTCTAGTAAACAACGAATCTTGGAAAAATACGCGCTTTCCAGGCTTTCACTTTCGCTAATATCTTCCTTACTTTCAGTTATGACATGTGTAATAATTTCTTCTGCCTCAAGGGGTCTCCCGCCATCCAATAATTCCTCACAATACCAGGAGGCCGTTAACAGATTCCGAAGGCGCCGGTAGGCATAACGGACGATAAAGGCACTATAGTTGTACATTAAAAAATGGTCAGTACACTTAAGTATTATTTTAAAATCCTCTTCGGACTCTATTTTTTCAAGTTCCTTTTTCAAATCAGTGTATCGTAAAGATTTCAAACGAGAAATTTCGCCATTTAATACCTCAAGGGCCTGATAGAATTGTTTTTGTTCATAAAGGGCTTTAAGTTGATTAGTAATCGTCATTGTACACCTCTGCATTCGAAACCTTTTCTTTTAGTCTAGCATATTAAAAAATGTTAGATATTCCTAGAGAATTCCAGAAAAAAAATAAAAACCCGCTAAAAAGCGGGCTTAAGCCATTACTGTTTCTTTCTTTTGTTCTGTTGCTGTTTTTTCGATAATGTCCCTTGCAATCCAGACACCGCAGGCGCTTGCCTGGGCGAGACCCCTTGTAATACCGGCACCATCGCCGCCAACATACAAGCCGCTGATTTCTGTTTCAAATCGGTCATTTAATTTTGGTCTTGCAGAATAGAATTTTGCTTCCACACCATAAAACAAGGTATGTTCAGATGCAAGACCAGGTGTTACTTGATTCAATGCCTCTGTCATTTCAATTAAGCTTTTTAATGTGTTATATGGAAGGACTAATCCAAGGTCACCAGGTACCGCTTCTTTTAATGTTGGTTCTAAGAATCCCTCTTTAATCCGTTTCTCCGTTGATCTTCTGCCCTTTAAGATATCGCCATATTTTTGGACGATTAGTCCGCCATTCGATAGGCTGTTTGCTAAGCGGGAAATTTCATGCGCATATTCATTCGGCTTATCAAACGGATCGGAAAACGTGTGCGAGACAAGAAGGGCAAAGTTCGTATTCGGGCTGCCTAGCTTTGGATCCTTGTAGGCATGACCATTTGCCAGCATGATGCCGGAATGGTTTTCAACAACGACATGGCCTGATGGGTTGCTGCAAAAAGTACGCACCCTGGTTCCAACAGATGTATTAAAAACAAATTTTCCTTCATATAAATGCTCATTGATTTCCTGCATGACAATATTAGAAGTTTCCACGCGGACACCAATATCCACTTGGTTGCTAATCATTTTTAATCTGCGGGTTTTCAAAATATCGGTAAGCCATTTAGAACCATCTCTTCCTGGCGTAATAATCACTTTATCAGCGTAAATATTTTGCTCGCTTTTTAGCTTAATTCCCTTAACCACATGACCCTCAGGAGTTTTTTCTGTAAGTAAATCTTCTACTTCAGTTTTAAATTGCATCTCAATCTTATCTTTTAAATATTCAAAAATTCTTTTCAAGATTTCGAGGTTTTGTTCTGTACCCAAATGGCGAACCTGGGCTCGCAACAGCTTAAGTCCTGCAGCAAAGCCGCGGCGTTCGATATCCTTTACTTCTTCGGTTAACGGGTCAGTTATGCTTTGGGTAGCCCCGTGCTGTAAATTGATTTCGTCTACATAGCGAATTAAATCCACTACTTGAGAGTCGGGCAAATAGTCCGTCATCCAGCCGCCAAATTCACTTGTGATATTAAACTTCCCGTCCGAGTATGCACCGGCACCACCGAACCCATTCGTAATCGAACAGGCAGGCAAGCATCCGGCAAAATCCTTCCTCCCAGCAGCCGGTGGACACTTTTCAATTTTCTTTTGTAAAATTGGGCAATTACGTCGATAAATATCATGTCCTTTATCAACTAATAAAACCTTTGCGTTCGGCATTTTTAGTGTAAGTTCATAGCAGGCGAAGATCCCTGCAGGGCCGGCACCCACTACAATCACATCATATCTCGTATTCATTGTCCAATTACCTCCAAAGTCGTTTTACTCAACATTGGTAAATATAGCATGCATTTTTTCTTCCGTCAACATTAAATACGAACTATTTTTTATATTATGTATACAATGTTCGTGTTTCGGTTATTAATCTGAATGTTAGAACAAAAGCTAAGGCTGACTCCTCGAGTCAGCCTTTTTCCATTTTAATAAGCCCAGCTTGCGCCGATGATGATTAACAAGATAAATAGAACAACGATTAAGGCAAAGCCTCCAAACCCGCATCCTGCTCCAAATCCTACTCCTCCATAACCTACTCCGGGATAACCGCAGCAGCCATCATATCCATATCCATGACCATAATACATATAAGAATCACTCCTTGAGAAATTGTTCTAAATTATTCTTTCCTCTGTTACTTTATGAACTGGGTACTTGACCTGTCTGTGCATTCGCCTATATTATGAAAGACGATGAAAATAAAGTAGGTGAATTGATGAAATCGATATTGAAAAATTTTATTAATGGCATATTAACGATTGTGCCGATCATTCTTGTGGTCTATGTGATTTATAAAACCTTTATGTTTTTAGATAGTCTGCTTGGAAATACGCTTAAGCCTTATTTTAAAGATGATTACATACCTGGAATCGGCTTACTGACTACTATCGTATTAATAACTCTTTTAGGCTGGATGTCTACGAAATATATAACTGGGAAGTTTATTAAACTAATTGATAAGCTTCTCGAAAAAATCCCCGTCGTCAAAACAATTTATTCCGTGATTAAAGACACCGTCCAATCGTTTCTAGGTGATAAGAAATCTTTTTCGAAGGTTGCCCTTGTCACGCTTCCTGGAACGGAAATGAAAAGCATTGGTTTTATTACATCTGATCAATTGGAAACCTTCCATAACCCGCTTAAAGACCATGTAGCGGTTTATATTCCGCAAACTTTTCAAGTTGCCGGCTTTACTTTTTTAATTCCAAAGGAGCAGGTTGAAGTGATTGATGTGAAGGCGGAGGATGCGATGAAATTTGTCCTATCTGGCGGGATGACCTCATCAAGTAAGCAAAATGGAAAAAATGCATAAAAAAAGCCGCTCCTCGCGGCTTTTTATTTTGCTTCAAATAGTTTTGAATATTCCCCGTAGCCTTCTTCTGCTAATCTTTCTTTCGGAATAAATTTAAGAGCAGCGGAATTAATGCAGTACCGTAATCCTGTTGGATTTGGACCATCATTAAACACATGGCCTAAATGGGAATCTGCCGATTTGCTCCTCACTTCGGTGCGAATCATAAAATGGCTTAAATCCTGCTTTTCGGTCACTTCATCCTCATGTATCGGCTTAGTAAAGCTCGGCCAGCCGCAGCCGGCATCGAACTTATCGAGGGAACTGAACAGCGGCTTCCCGGAAACAATATCGACATAAATGCCTTCTCTTGTTTCATTCCAATATTCATTGCGAAAGGGAGGCTCCGTCCCACTATTTTGGGTCACCTCAAACTGCATCGGTGTTAAATCTTTTTTTAACTGATTCAAATCTTTATTCTTCATTCGTGTTTCCCTCCCCAGTGACTTTGAATATATCCGGCGCGTCCTGAGCCAATATGATACCGTTCGTAATGGGCTGGATTTTTCTTATAATAATGCTGGTGGTACTCTTCAGCCGAATAAAAGGTTTGTGCCGGTAAAATTGGTGTCACAATCGGTTTGTTGAAGCGGCCGCTCTCCTGCAATTTTTGTTTGGATTCTTCCGCCTGTCTTTTTTGCTGCTCATCATGG
The DNA here is from genome assembly GCF_059587065.1 of Neobacillus sp. DZ-9. NCBI lineage: Bacteria > Bacillati > Bacillota > Bacilli > Caryophanales > Bacillaceae > Neobacillus > Neobacillus sp. DZ-9. The sequence goes on along the minus strand of NZ_JCAIOL010000001.1, from coordinate 726,211 downwards.
TAGAAAATCGCTGTCTGATACGATTGACCGCGATCGTAGAATTGACCACCAGGATCGGTTGGATCAATTTGCTGCCAAAATAGCTCAAGCAATTTTTCGTACGGAAAAACCTCAGGATCAAAGGTTATTTGAACCGCTTCATAATGCCCGGTTGTATCACTGCACACCTGCTGGTACGTCGGATTTGCCACGGTCCCCCCTGTATACCCGGAAATCACACTTTTAATGCCAGGCTGTTCATCAAACGGTTTTACCATACACCAAAAACAGCCGCCAGCAAATGTAGCTAGTTGGTTAGTCCTTTCCATGTGCCCACCCCTTTATTTACTTTGATTAAAAGTATACAAAATCCAAATCCAAAAATAAAATTCCCTGACTGAAATATAAAAAAGAACCGGATCAGTCATATTGCTGATCCGGCTGAAAGTCTCTTAATATTTACTTCGTTGCTTTATTTGCTTATTAATATTCTTCCATTGCTTTCTTACTTCCGCTTGTGCTCGTTTATCTGATTTTCGTTCAATAAACGCGAGCTCCTTTTGCAGCTTGTTATAGCTCGTCAGGCGTTCGAAAGAAAGGGTTCCTTCATGAATGGCATGCACAACAGCACAGCCTGGTTCATCTTTATGCTGGCAATCGCGAAATTTACATAAATCTGCTAATTCTTCAATATCTGAAAAGGTTTCTGATAGGCCATCCGCACTCTCCCAAAGCTGCAGCTCTCTCATTCCGGGAGTATCGATTAACACACTGCCATTCGGTAATAAGACCAGTTCCCTGTGTGTCGTCGTATGGCGCCCTTTATCATCGCCCGTACGTATCTCTTGGACCAATTGCTTTTCTTCACCCAGCAATCGATTCGTTAAAGTCGATTTTCCAACCCCTGAGGAGCCGAGCAAGGCAATCGTTTTTCCATGCTGCAAAAAGGGTTCCAGCTTTTCTAAGCCTTCATTCGCTTCAACACTTATGGGAATCACCGGAACCCCGCCAAAGGCAATCGCTTCGACCTCAGCCGCTTTCTCAATTACATTGGAGCAAAGGTCGGCTTTACTTAATACGATAACCGGGTTTGCCCCGCTTTCCCATGTTAATAAGAGATAACGTTCTATTCTACGTAAATTTAAATCCTCGTTTAAAGAATTGACAAGAAAAACAGTATCCACGTTGGCGGCCACTATTTGTTCCTCCGCCGTACCTCCTGCCGATTTTCGTGAAAATTTACTATTTCGCGGCATGATTGCCAGGATCGTTCCTTTACCTTCCGCAAATCTAGGCTTCAAGCTGACCCAATCGCCAACAGCAGGATAGTCCTCTCTCAACTGAGCATTAAAACTGAACTTCCCGGATACCTCACATAATAATTCTCCCTGCTCAGTCCATACTCTGTACATTCGTTTATGTTCCAGCGCCACTCGGCCAAGAAGACATTCGTCATTTGTTTTTAATAGTTCAAAATTCTTTTTAATCGATTCGGTTAATCCAATCATTTCTAAATTCATCTTTATTCCTCCAGCGAATATTTTTCCAAAACAAAAAACCATAGGCACACACAGCCCATGGCTTTATTCGCATACGAAAATAAAGACATAAATACCTAAATGGATTGGTGTTGGGCTGTGCAAACAATATTCAAATCACGGATTACATTCTTCACTTCAATTAACATTGCACATCACCCACTTTCAGCATATTTGATACTAGTATATGTTTAAATTATCCATTTGTCTATAAAAAATGCAAAAAATCCATTTTGCGGAATTTGATGATAGGCACCTGACTAGGAAAGTTTGAATAAATTAAGATGTAATTAATTAGCTGGGAGCTGAATCGTATGTATGAAGAACGAACACATTTCGATTACCTTCAAAAGGCCGCGATGTATGATATGCTGGCGCAGTTTTATAAATACACTGACCCAAGCCTTCATATTCATTACTATTTAAAACATGTGAAATACATGAACAAAGCATTGTACATGATGAGGAATCATTCTCATGAAGAAGCTATGGTCCGTTTCGTTCATACTTCCTATGATTCCCCTGAAGTTGATATTTATATTAATGGACAACGGGCAGTCCGAGAGCTTGGATTCAAAAGTGCAAGTAACCCACATTCCTTAAAAGCTGGCAAATACCATATAGATATTTATCCCGCCGGAAATTTAGTGGAAAGCATCCTAAATAAAACAATTACGGTCGAGCCGGGTAAATCCTATACCCTTGCTGCCATTGACTCGGTCAAAAAAATGCGTCTTCTTATGTTTGAAAATCATCCTGAAGTACCAGCAAATGAAGCAAAGGTCCGCTTTATCCACTTATCACAGGATACCAAGGGACTTGATATTGCTGTCAAAGATCGGGATGTAATTTTCCCGAATGTATCTTATAAGCAGGCAACGGAGTATTTAGGGCTAACACCAATGACAGTAGATCTAGAGGTGAGAGAAGCAGGCAGCAGGATGGTGCTTTTACCAATGCCTAGTGTCCAGTTTAAAGGAAATGAAAGCTACACGATTGTTTTTGTTGGCGGATTAAAGGAAGAGCCCGATCTACAATTTATCACTTTAAAAGATGCATGAACACAAAATAAGGTGCCTCAAACAAGGCACCTATTTCACGGGAACTAATATCGTAAAGGCGATATCATCCTTTTTTAAATTGAATTTTTTCACTTTAATTTTGAGATCACTCTTAAGCTTCAAATTTTGCATGTTCACATACACTTTTTTTTCATTCGGGCGAATGTCTACTCCCATAGGAAGCTTATAGTTTTCACGAATAAAGTTTAGCACATAGGAAATAGGGAGATTTAATCGTCCGATGGACATCGTTTTTTGTTTTAAGACTAAGTCCCCATTTTTAAGCGCCTTCGGTTCAAAAGTTAATTTCAAATTAATTTCTTCACTAAAAAATGGCAGAATTCCGTATAACTCCACTTCATCACCTAACACAACCCGATAATCAATCTTCGAATCGGCAGCTTCCTCCTGCAAATAATGATTGATCAACCGATTTAAATCGTTTTTGTTTGAATTGACCTCGAAGGAAACATAATCTCCACTTGGGCCTTTTAATTTTCCATTTTCTTTATCATCTGGCGGAATCATTATCAGCGACAGCACGATAATAACGCACAGAAGGTTAATTCCTAACAAGAGGAGAAAACCTATTTTCCATTTATTTTTCATAAAATCTAATTCTCCTCTGTACTAACCATATAGGGCTTCTTTTCAAGATCAGGGATTACCTGTTCACCGAAGGTATCGTTCAACCTTTCGGCAATCAATTCATAGCCTTTGTCATTTGGATGAAAATTATCAGTATACAATAAATTTTCATTCGCATTTAAAAACACATCTTCAATGGGGACAAAATAGGCATTGGGGTAATTGGCTATCACGGTTCTTCCAGCATTATTCCAATCTGCTACGATCGTATCCATTTCTTCAATATCAGGAAACCATTTTGAGAAAGGATTATATAATCCGACTAACACAATTGAGGCATTTGGATTTTCATGGACAATGGTTTCGAAAATTTGGGTTAAATGCTTCCGATAAGTCTCTTCTTCCTTATCAAAAACAGAAAGTTGCAGATTAGATAAATTGTCCCTAACCACTTTCATAATATCGTTTCCGCCAATCGTTATGACCACCACATCTGCCTTTTGCAGGTCAGACTTCATTTCTTGTGATTGGAGCCTTTTTAACAATTGGGTAGTCCGATTGCCTTTGACACCATAATTATAGAAATCCACTTGTTGGATTCCTTTTTCTTTTTCCAGCAAAGTGTCTAAATAAGGCAGGTAACCACCTTGATTGGTACTATCCCCGACACCTTGAGTTAATGAATCTCCAGCTGACAATACCGTTAATTTCCGCGGTAAAAAATCAGCGGGAACAGGCTCAAAGACTTGCGCCGCCGTTTGCTTTGCCGGATTTAGAGTCAAGTGATTAGACCCAGAACAAGAAGATAAAAATAAGGCCGAGAGAATTAGAGGGGTGAAAAACTTTTTCATCTTTATTCACCTTCCTTCTAAATTATTGTTATTATAACACGATGAGAAAAATTCAAAACAAATATGCCCTAATTTCCTTTTAGGGCAAAAAAATAGACCTCCTTAGAGATCTATTGCAACGTTTTGATATTATCGATGATTTCATCATACGGAACATCCTTAAAACCAGAATACGATTTTTTGATTTTTCCATCTGGACCCACTAAGTAAAAATACGTTTGATGGATAACTTGGTCACCCTCAACTGGTTTTTTCACCAATGTCTTAAAGGAATTCATGGCATATTTTTCAATATACTCTTGAGAATAACCTGTTAATAGTGTCCAGTTATGAAGGTCCGCTCCATATTGTTTTGCATAATTTCCAAGCTTTTCAGGTGTATCCACCGTTGGGTCTACACTAAATGAAACAAACTCGACATTTTTTAAGCCTTCGTCCTTAACCATTTTTTGCAGCTTGGTCATATTTGCCGTCATTGGCGGGCAAACATCTGCACAATTTGTAAACACAAAATCCGCAACCCAGATCTTCCCTTTTAAATCCTTCAAACCAAATGACTTATTGTCATTGCTGGTAGCAGAAAAATCTTTTACTGGCCAGTTAACAGCACCCTCTATTTCTTTTTTTCCACATGCTGAAAGTAAAAGCATTAACATAAGTAGTACGACAAATGACAATCGGAGCTTCATATTTTCACCTACAACCTTTTCTTTTCCATTACGTGAATAGTTTAACAAAGATTAGAAAAAGAAGAAAGAAAAAGGCGCTTTAATCAATGACTCCTGTTTTAACAATCCTATTTTTTACATGCACCTCAAAGCTTGCTCGCTTATATATTTCTCTCCATTCCTTTTTGGACAGATTTTTCCCGCGTAAATGTGATTTATATTCATTTCCGATTCCCACAGGGTCCACACCTAGTTTTTGAAAGTACTTCATTAATCCTTTGATGTCCTTCTCCATCGCGTGATTTAGTTTTTTTTCAATAAACTTAACTGAGGCAGGATTCGAATAGTCCAATGCTTCCGTGGATTCCAATAAGCGAGAATCCAACGTTACCTCTACTTTGAATTTTAGATTTTTCTTGTCAATTAGTTTGAGCTTAGCATGACTGTTTATATTATCAATGTCAATAAACAATTTGCTGTACACATCTCGAATCGAATGCTCTCCTTTTTTCATTCGAATCTTTTCAAAATCAGAACGTTTAAAACCAAGTTCATGGGTCCCTGCGTTATACTTATCAGTTAAAATTTTTAAATAAAAGTGCTTTTTTGGGCCAAGTTCGGCAACATATCGGTCATCCTTAAAAAGGGCTAAAGCTTTAATGATTACATCTTGATTTTTTACCATTAAAACAGGCAGCACCGGGTCTTTTCCGATATCATAATAATTATGATTGAATTCCTGCAGCGTGGGGGAAAGTATCTGCTCACTTTCAACATTTTGTTTGATTAAATTGTATAGGTAAGTTCCAAGGCTGATTTTAGAGTTTGTTTTGTCCACTTCCATAATCTCTTGAGCTGAGCCATCAGCAACTGTTAGGTATACCATATTTCCGACGGCTGAATCCCGATTGAGTGCATCAACTAGCTGGATGACTCCTTTCTCTGCCAATTCCTTGCTATAAATAACACAGCGCAGTTGTCCAGAAACTAGCTTTTGATTGGATTGCAGATTCTGACCTTGTCTTAAACCTTTACTCGTATTTGCTGTTGTGGTAATCATTTTTGTAATGTTTTGTGCCACTGGATCAAACTGATGAACCACCACAGTTCCTTTAATCACATTTTTCTTTTCCAAATCATAGCCTACGGCTGTTATGAGACCCAATTTTTCAAGCTGTTTTTGCTCGACACAGCCGGAAACATTGAAAACAAATAAAATCAAGAAAGAGAAGAAAATTCGTTTATGAACCTTGAGCATTGGCTGCTTTCCTCCTCATAAACCTTTTCTTCATTAATACCATGGCAGACAGCATCACCGGATAACAAAATGCCAGGCCAAATCCCATCTTTGCGACATAATCTGTCACTGTATTCATTTGACTCCGAGTATGTACGAAAAAAGCCAGAGCCCAACCAAGAATCCCAATGATCCATATTCCATATTTCTGCTTCATGTTGATGACCCTGCTAAATCCCTTTGATGCCGCCCAAAGATACGCACTCATATTGGGTAAAATAATCAACATCCAAAAGGAAACGGCAATAAATTCAAATCTCTCTAAATTAGGAAGGCGAACAATTTTAAACATCGATAAAACAGGCCATATGGTACGAGCCAAACTATCTTCGGCAAAGAAAATAATGGAAACCAGTGTGACAACGCTAAAAAGGATAGTTGTATATAAATTTCCTAATTGTGCATACAGCAGAGAATTTTTTTTATCCTTTATAAAGGGATAGAAAAACATTAATAATTCAAATCCCATCATTGATAGGCAGGAACCGTACATGCCTTTTACTAGGTGCTTGATATCAACGTTTAAAATAGGAAATAAGTGCGTCGGATCAGCATATTTCATCGGTACGATGAGAATGGTGACAAGCCAAAGTGTTCCTAATACTGAAAGAAAAGCTAATCCGATCACAATTCTAACTCCCCCTTGTACAGCATATACAGACAAAGCAATTAGGACAAGGGAGAGCTGCCAGGTCGGTAAATTTGGAAAGATCCAAACCTGGACAATCTCGATATAATTCATAAAAATAGTAAAAAAGCAGGCTGATAAGTAGATCATATAAATGATGTTCAAAAAATTGCCCAACCATTTTCCAAACATATCAACTTGAATTCCATACAAATCTGCACTGTCATATTGTTTAAGCATTAAAAACATGGCCCATATGACAATACCCGTAATCACCCCCGCGAGAAAGACGGAGATCCAGCCATCATGTTTAGACTCTAAATAAACAATTCGTGGAAGTCCAACTATTCCCACCCCTGTTTGCACTTTATGAATAAAAAAAATAAGGAGATAAGCGTTAAATAAAAGCCCTACTCGTGGATGTAAATTCACTTTCATTTCGTCCCGCTCCTATTCATCTACATCCTTCTTTTGTTTTGCCTTTTTGACAGGAAACCGATCATTGTCAATCGGCTGATTTGTTGCAGGCCTTTTGGAAAGATACTCAAGGGGATACCTGAACATACTGTATCCTAAATCCGAAAGTCTCAGTGGATATGCTGGAGATAAATAGGGCCGTCCCAACGAATCTAGTCTTAATAGATGAATCAGGAAAAAACAAAAGGCAACCATTATACCAATCCCACCCCAAAAGCCGGCCAGAATAATAATCGGAAACCGGATGATCCGAATGGCCGTACCCATTAAATAACTCGGTGTTGTAAACGACCCAAGGGCACTAAGGGCAATAATAATAATTAAAATATTACTCGTAAATCCCGCATCCACTGCCGCCTGCCCAATAACGATACCACCAACGATACCCATCGTCTGACCTACTTTAGTAGGCAGCCTTGCACCCGCTTCTCTTAACATCTCAATAATAAATTCCAGCAGCAATGCCTCAAATACAGGAGGGAAAGGGACATTGGACCGTGATTGCCCTAAAGAAACTAGCAATGGAGAAGGAATGACTTCATAATGGTACGTTAATACGGATACATATGCTGGGGTCAAAAGCACAGATAAAAAAATAGCTGTTAGACGGAGCATCCGTAAGAAAAAAGCCATATTCCAACGCATATATATATCTTCGGTTGATTCAAAAAAGGTAAAAAAAGGAGTAGGCCCATAAAGAGCTGCAGGACTGCGATCCATTAACACTGCAACCTTACCACTTAATAAGGCAATAGAAATCCTGTCCGGCAGTTCCGTGGTCATTAATTGCGGAAATACTGACCAGCTATTGTTTTCAATCAATTGCCCAAGAACCGTAGTATCAGGAATATAGTCAACCTTTAAATTTGAAATTCTCTGCCTAAAGGTTTCTACATTGTTTGGATCAGCGATATCTTTAATATAGACAATCTTAATTCTTGCTTTTACCCTTGTACTAACTTCAACATCCTCAAAGCATAATTGCCCATCCTTAACATTACTCCGCAAAATATTCACATTAATCGGAAGAGACTCTGTAAACGATATTTTTGGTCCGTAAACGAGCGCTTCTGTTTCTGCCTTTTCCAGGGACCTTTCAGCTGTCTTGCTTACATTTGCCAGCAGTCCGCATGGTTCACCATCAACATAGATGTAGACACTTCCTTCGATAATAGAATCGACAATTTCATTAAGCTGATTGGAAGCAGATAATTGAGCAATCGGAAGAATTTGGGCAACCTCTTCAACCGTCATATTCTTTGAAAAGTTGGTTTGCAAGGTTTGAAGGATAAATTCATCAAGGCTGGATTTATCAATTAAACTACTTAAAAAGCTTGTTAAAATCTTTTTCCCATCTTTTTTAATGGTTCGAAAGCTGACATCTGAGCAGGATGCAAGTGCCTCTTCTAATTGCTTTTTAAGTTCATCGACATTTAAACTATGCGATTTATGTTCCTCTGCCTGCTTTTTATCTAATCTCCACTTGAACATATTCAACACCTTTAATCCGACTGTTTTTTTTATTTTTACCAAAAAACCAAATTATACCCAAAAGAAAACCGCGCATACATTGGTTTCATTCAGAAAATGGATATGATACAATGAATGAGTATTCATTCATATTTTAATAATTGGAACCTTTTAACTAATGGAGGTGTTTATCATGAAGCGTTTTGGACCAATCATGGTTTTAGAAGGCCCAAATAACAGCAAGGTCCCTTATTCCCGAAGCTTATTTATCAATGATTCTGAAAAGCTTTTGATCGATACGGGAGCAGACCCTAACCTATTAAAAGAGATTTATGAGGATTACGGACTGGACTTAATTATCAATACACATTACCATCCCGATCACACTCGCTTTAACCACTTTTTTACGGACATCACAAAATGGATAAACCCCATCGAATTTGAAACGTCACGCTCTATTGAAGGGGTGGCTAAGGCGAATGGCGTTTATCAGGAATGGGGCCCGATTGGTGTGGAGGAATGGAAAAAGAATATCCCGCAGGAATGGGTGAAAAACCTCGGAGAAATAACGGGAACCTATGATTATGAAGTGGAATATCGCTTTGGAAACGTGAAGGTACATTTTCTTCATACACCTGGTCATACAAGCGGGCTGTCATGCCCTTACTTCCCGGAGCAAGGCGTTGTATTTGCTGGTGATTACGATATGACCTCTTTTGGTCCATGGTATAACGGTACGGATGGGGATATTGAGGATTTTATCACTTCCGGTAAACGTCTGCTGTCCCTTGATGCAGAAACCTATATTACCGGCCACCAAAAAGGGATTTTTTCAAAGCAGGATTTTCATATGGCGATGGATAAATTTCTTGGAATCGTTGACCGGCGCGATCAAACTATTGAGAAATATGTCCGCGATGGACTTTCGTTTGAAGAACTCACAAGCATCGGAATTTTCTATCCCAAAAAAAGTTTGGAAAATACCATTCTTAAAACATGGGAACGGAGCGGCATCCGCAAACACCTGGACAGATTAGGCTTATCGGTTCTCGAAGCTCCCAAAAAAGCAGTAAAGACAAAATAAGGATGGCGCCGATGGCACCATCCTTTTATTAATCGACGTAATACATTAAGGCTAATGCACCTGGTCCGGTATGGGTACTGACAGTTGGACCAGTGCAATCAATTTCGATGTCTTGAAGGCCGGTTATTTCAATAATACTTTCTTTTATTTTTACCGCCAGTTCATATGCTTCGGCATGAGCAATTCCAACGCCGCGAATCGTCTTCCCTTTTACATCCTCGGCAAACTGCTTGACCATAAATTTGACAACCTGGGAATGACTGCGCACCTTGGTAACGGGCGTATATTCCGCACCCTCAAGTGAAGCAATCGGCTTGATATTTAAGAGAGAGCCGATGAAGGCCTTACCTTTTCCAATCCGCCCTCCTTTAACCAAATTCTCTAACGTATCCACCATTAAATATAATTTCGTATGATCGCGAATCGATTCTAAACGTTCAAGGATTTCCTCCATGCTTTTCCCCTGCTTTGCCATTTCAGCTGCTTCCTTAACTTGAAAGGCAAGGGCCTTGGAAATAAATTTTGAATCGACTACGGTCACTTTTGACTCTGACATTTGGGCCGCACTTGCTGCTGAGCGAACCGTACCGCTCATTTTTCCGGTCATGTGGATAGACAGGATTTCATAGCCTTCTTGGCCAAGGCGATCGTAAACTTCTAAAAAAGAACCCGTTGAAGGCTGGGAGCTTTTCGGCAATTCATCTGCAGCGCTCATATTTACAATAAATTCCGCCGGATCTAAATTCACTCGGTCCAAATAGGTTTCTCCATTTATCGTTACCGATAACGGCACGATGACAATCCCTAATTTTTCGGCCGTTTCTTTGGAGATATCTAACGTTGAATCGGTTACAATTTTAATCTTGCTCATATGTTCACTTCCCTAATGTTACTGCTTTGTATTATACAGGTTTGGGGGAATGATTGGAACAAAATCAAGGGTTTTCGTTATTCATTTTGTTAAAACAGGGGATATGGAACCCCGGTGTTTGGAACAACTATTAATTACCGTCTCTTCATTTTTTACAGGCTATTGGGCATTAGGACCGTCTCCTAATTACCGTCACTTCATTTTTTATGAACCTGTGGGCATTAGGAGCGTCTCTTATTTACCGTCTTTTCATTTTTTATGAACTCCAGGGAATTATGGCCCATTCTTAATTACCATTTTATAATTTTTGGAGGCTATCAGGCATTATGCCAAGCTAATATTTCCCTTTACTAAAGTTCGCGGGCAGTTGGATCTAAGGGTCAGCTCTCATTAATATAGCCAATAACAAAAAGAACACCGGTTTCCCGGTGCTCCCCTTACATTAAGCATTATTCTTTAATTCTGCCACTTTAAATAATTGTTCATAATCCGGCCATCTCATGACCTTCTTCAAGTAGTCTTTAAAGGAGTAGCATTTTTTCGGGCTTGGCTCCTTGCAGATTGACGTAATATACGTCTGTAAACGGACTTGGATCATAAATTTATAAGCACTATCTTCCCCCAATACAGGAATTTCGACGACTTTAACCTTCTGTCCAATATCATTTTTGAACTCTAGGCTTTTGAATAACAAAATATCAATCCTCTTTTTCACCCGTTTGGCTATATTATACATCTTTTACTTCTCGAAATGTGTCTAAATATGCTTGTGTGGAAAAATAATTTGTGAACATTTTAAATGACATTTTCTTTATGAGATTTTGTACCTTACTATTTAAACGATAAAAAACGTACTGACTAACTTGGCACATAAAATTGTTTTGTCAAGGAATCATTTCTGGTATTTAGAAGAGGATTAAATTGTTTGAAGATGAATTTGGGGATCTTTCAAAATGCTTAAAAAGACCTTGATTGACAACGTTCATAATTCAAGGCCTTTTACACAGGCTTCTCAAGCTTTCTTTGCCATCTTAGAAAAAATTGTATGAATAATCCTGTCAATATAAGGGCAACACCAGTTATAAGAATATTAAACCTATTAGTTCCGGTTACTGGAAGTTTTGGCCCATCTGCAGGTAGGACACCGCCTAAAGTACCTTCAACATAGAATTTCAAGACAAATTTACAATTCAAACCCTGATATTTGTTTTCTAATTCATAAGGGACAGTAATATAAAAATATAAATCCTCTTTTGACTTACTTTTAAGTAAACGTGGATCCAGTTTTTCAAATTCATGAAGTCGACCTTCAAAAACTACTAACCTACTATCATAAATCCTTAAGGTTAATTGATCAAAGAACTCTTTTGAGCCCTCTGTAAAATTACTTTTTACAATATATCTAAAATCATTTTCCTCTCCATTATTCATAACCATAATTTTTCTTTCAAAACTATCACCAGGTTTTATATTACGTATATCAAACAAGACTTTTTTGGGAGCTACCGTTAAGTCTAATAAATTTTCTTCTGTTGAACCAAAAACTTTATTAGGGAGCACGATAATAAGGATTAATAAACAAATGAAATATTTTTTCATACATTCCCTCATTTTAAAACTTATTCTCAAAATAATAAGTTATTGTTTAAATACGTTAGTTTATTTTTATAAAGGGCGGAGAGTGCTCTCCCCGCCCATCTAACTTTAAATCGTAAAAAAATTATTCGTTTGGATTGTCTTTTGCATCAGTAATTTCAGTTACATTTTTGTTATCACTATTATCAGTATCTGCTGGAGTTGAAGGATGGTTTCCATTTGTTTTAATATATCCATTTTTATTAACTTCAACACCATCTTCTTGTCTAGCTTCTAAATTAAAAGCAACTTTTACACTATCGCCTTGGAATTGGTTCTGATTAGTATTGGTTGGGTTAATAAAGGTAATTTGTATGCCAATTCCATCAGAATCATTAACAGGAAGTCCTGTTGGTGCAATATTTAATCTATTACCATCAGCATATCCAGGCTTAATATTAGTATAAGTATGAGCAACTAAATCCGCTAATGTAACATTACCATTTATCAAATCAACACGATCCGCCCATGTTGGATCATTTTCTGGATTTTGAACTCTGAAGAATTCTACTTTAAATTGAGATAAAAATTGGGTAACACTACTATCAGTTGGTTTACCTTTAGCCACCATTCCGTCTACGAAATCAGAAGATGTTACCTCCATTAATACATCCTTAATTGATAAAGAGCCACTATTTTTTAGAACAAAATATCTTTTTGCAGTATCACCAGGCTTCATGTTTCTTAAATCAAAATTAATTGCACCTTCACTATCTTTTAACACATCCAAGTTTAAAGTTCCAGCAGCAAACTGATTATTTACTGTAGCAGTGTCATTGAAGTATGCAAAAGTTCCTCCACCAATCAATGATAAACCAAGTGCTGCTGATGCTGCTCCCAAACCTAATTTCTTTTTAATACCCATTATTATTCCTCCTTGTTTTCTCCCTCTTTTTGAGGTATGTAGTATTTTTATATTGAACCCTTATGCTTTACATAAGGAGTGCAACCGTTAAACTTGTGCTCCTTTTCCCTGATCAATAGCTTTTATAGCCTTAAAAATCGTTATACCTGAGTACGCTAGAAGGAACAATCCTGGAAGGATAAGCAATAATGCTGTTCCATTTTTTGACTTTGCAAAGTCCATAAAATACCCAACATATGGAATGGTGAATCCTGAATATTCAGCTACAACATTTTGGGCTAATACAGGATTAACATCTTTATCCTCATTGTTATCGCCTTTTGTTTCAAACATGGTTCGATTTTCATTTTTAATAACTTTAATGATTCTATGTGTTACAAGTTTCGATTCATCCATTTTAAAGGTAACAATGTCACCCTTTTTAAGATTTTCAGTATCCTTTAGTGGCTTCACTGCAATTATTGAGCCCGTTTTAAAGGTAGGTTCCATGGAACCAGATAGTACTGTTTTCAACTGGTACCCTAGGAAGTTCGGCTCCCCTCCCAAAGCCTTTGATGAAACTACGACAACAATCATAAAGATTAGTACGAGAAACAATATTCCGGTAATTATATTACTAGTAATTTTCCAAACTTTTTTTCCGGTCATAAAAACACCACCACTTTTTTAAATTGTTTATTTCTTGCTTGTAGTTACAGCAATCGATATTCCCGAGGATTCCTTCCCTGAACTATCTACAGTTGTAATTTTGTAGGTATATTTGGTATCAGGCTGCAAGTTTTCTTCTTTAAATTGACCGTCTTTTATGTTGTTTCCGACTGGATCTTTACTATCATTTTTGTAAATCTTAACGGATGAAAATGTTGCATCAGACCATTTTGGATTTTCCCAAGTTAAGGTAACAGAGTTGCTAGTATGTGATTCTTTTATTTTGGTTACTTCAGAACAAGGTGCATTTGTATGATCATCACAACCGTCTTTATTATGTCCAGGGTTATCTGGATCAGTTGCCTCCCCAGTATTTTCATCAGGTGAGTCAGGACCATTTCCTCCCCCGGAGTTATCTTTACAATATTTGTGCCAGAAGTCTGAGCCATTTTTTACATCTTTACAAAAGTCTTCTGCAACACCAATGGTGCCGCTAATCTGCTCTTCATCATTAAAGTAAGCTCCAGTATCGGAGGTAAGATACGAACTTGATAGGATCAGAAGATACCAAATGGCAACTAACTGAGCAGCTATGGCAAGATTTTTTCCTCTCTTCTTGAACTTTTTCAAACGTGTGTTTCGTATGGTATTCCCTCCCTCACTCGTTCTATGAAATGGAATAAGCCCCTTAGGTAGGATATTAAGAACGAAGTTGGTGACGTTTTTTAACATGTTCATCAACTTCCTTTTGAGCATCGTTTCGTTCCTTATAACGAACTTATAAGTTGAGTATATGCCAAAATAAAGAACTTGAAAAACCTCATATTCCGCGAAATTTTCTTAATATAGAACGATTTTACTAGTTTTCTTCAATATTTCTCCTATTTCCTTACTATTTCGTTTTTATTAACGAATATTTCGTTCTTATTAATGTACGACTCTCTAATTAATATTTAATGTGTTTTTTTACATAAAAAAACCCTGAGGTTTGGCTCAAGGTTTTTAGGGATTAATTAATTTACTTAGGTGCATTTGAACGGTTGCCTTGATCTAAAACTTGGAAGGTTTTTTTACAGTATTCCTTGTTTTCAACATAAACTGTCGCCGTATACCATTGATCATTTGCTACTGGATAATCAAATGTAGAGAATTGAGCATGATAGTGAGGCGGATCTACCCGTTGAAAATCTATAGTTCCATTTTTTGGAGTAAATATATAGTTAACGCTCCCGCCGTTTACAGATGGGCCTGTGACTACTAAACGAACATTTTGTAATATTTCATTTTCTAGATCCCCATGGGAATCACGTAAATGAAATTTAATCGGCACCGTTGACTTTTGGTGTAAGGTAAAATCACGATTGCTAAAAGGTGGTTCAAAGCATTGTCCATCGATGGGAATCTTTTCCTCATGACCAATGGCTGTAAAATCGAAGGCTACTTCTGATGCTTTTCCTTGAACTTCATTTCCTGTTTCATAAGGAAGTTCCATCGAAAAAGTTAAATCATTGTTTTCAAAAGCAGCGATTGTTCCTAATGGGAAATTAATGAAATCCTTGAATTTTCCTTCAAATAGTGGTCCAGCAGCATTTGATACCCTTAAAATAAACTGATTATATAAATAATCATCTCCAGATATCTTTCGAGTGCTTACTGAGTAATTAAAATCCAGGTTTCCATCATTGTTTACCTTTAAAATGGATGTTACCATATCCCCGGGTTTCATATTGCCCACATTAAAGAATACTTCCGATGGGGATGTGGAAATATCCACTTTATACTCTTCGTTAGCTTTAATATTCTTTATCTGAAATAAAGTAATTAAAAGGACTGCTGATATTATGATGGTAACACCCATGAAAATGAGTTTGTACTTTCGCACTTTCATCCCTCACATTGACTAGGCTTATTTAGTTGTAAAAATTGTTTTGATTCTCTCCCCCTTTTAAATTTTTTCTTCAATCATTTTTATTCTTAATAAAGAACAAACCTACAAAGTATTATCTCTTACTATAAAAATATTTGTAAAATGGCAAATCCCCTTAATTTCAACCGTTTTTAACGATTTTTCTCTTGTTTTCTCTTTTTTACTAATTGCAATTGTGTTTTATAAAGAGTATATTGTTCTCTATAATGTACTTACATCAAGATTAAAATTGGATTAATATCAAAGGGGTTTGGGATTATGATCGGGATTAAGATTAAGGAGATGAGGCAGGAAAAGGGTTATTCTATTAGTGAGCTGGCGAATATAGCAGATGTTTCGAAATCGTATTTAAGTCATATCGAACGAGGATTACAGTCCAATCCTTCGCTCCAATTCTTATACAAGGTCGCAAAAGCATTGGGGACAAATCTTGAATATTTATTGGAGAAGGATCACACCGAAAAAGGGGCCCTCATTGAATTAGATGATGAATGGGTTGTGCTAATAAGAGGGGCTGTGGAGGATGGACTAAAAAAAGAAGACTTCCGGGAATATCTTAACTATATAAAATATCAAGCCTGGATGAAGGAACAAATGAGTAAGTAATAGAACGTGAAAAAAGACCTTAAGAGAGGTATTCCACTCTCTTAAGGTCTTTTTATTTATGCTTCCACTAATTCTTCTTCCTGCAGCTTTTTCAACCGTTTCCGATAAACAAACTTAGATAAGTTGATGCTGACCTCGTAAAGCAATAAAAGCGGCAGCGTTACGACAAAGTCAGACATAAAGTCAGGCGGTGTGATTACAACCGCTATAATAATTAAAACGAAATACGCGTACTTTCGGATTTTTGCTAACACAAACGGATTGATGATTCCTAATGAAGTTAAAAACATAACGACCACTGGGAGCTCAAATAATACCCCAAATGGAAGGGTCATATTCATGATAAAACTAAAATACCGTTCCGCAGTGAAATTCGTGACAAACATGCCCTGTCCCATATTCACTAGGAATTTTAAAACCATCGGGTAGATGACAAAATAGCCAAAGGCTAGTCCGCTTATAAATAAGAAAAATAATGCCGGCACATAAGATAATGTAACTCTTTGTTCATTCGGTTTTAGCGCTGGCTTTACAAATAACCAAATTTGTAATGCTAAAATAGGAATCGTTACAGCTACGGCCACAACTGTAGCGAGCATAAAGTAAATCCACATGATGTCACTTGGTCCAAGAACCTGCAGTTTTTGATCTCCGACAAACCATTTATAGATATCCTCAACGTAAATAAAGGCACCGATAAAAAAAACGGCGAAGGAGACTACCGTAATGATAATCCTTTTGCGCAATTCTTCTAAATGGTCAACTAAGTGTAATTCTTTATCTTCCATATACTTCCCCTGCCAATTTTAAAGGTAAATATGATTTAATAAATATCGAGAAGAAAAAGGTGCAAGACACATATCTTACACCTTATTTAGTCAACTTTTCTTTATCATCCTTAATATCTTCCATTACATCTTCTGTTAATTCACGTGTTGATTTTTTAAATTCTTTTAGTGTTTGTCCAAAAGCACGACCAATCTCCGGAAGTTTCTTTGGTCCGAAAATAATCAGTGCTAACACTAAAATTAAAATTAATCCTGGAACGCCGATATTCGAAAACATGGATCTACATCCCCTTTAACTTTTGTAATTTCTACTACGATTATAGTACTGAAAAATCAATTTGGGTAAATTTTATGCAATATTTCATATTAAATTCACATAATCCACAAAAAAAATATATTTGTGAAAATTACCAATTGCTAAGTTTTAAAGCTCTCCTTAGACAATTTAACAATAACCAGTTTTATAGTCAATGGCAATTTATTTAATAGAATTTTTAAAATATTTTGGCAACTATTTTATTTTTGCATATAATTTGAGCATCAGGAACATATACTAATGGAAATTTGTAAGGGAATGGATGTGAGTTGGTTGGAATTTTCACTTTGTAGTTTTGACGGAGCCCTGCCAGTGGAAGTGACCATTGATGATGACAATGGTAGATACACCATTCGTAAAAGCGATCGGAGTGGAGAATATTTTAATAGCCCAAAAGAATTAATCGCCTGGGTCAAAGCACATTTCCGTGAAGAAGAATTTTGCCATCCACATGAATTTAGAGGCATGCTTGCAAAACTGACAGAGTATGAAATAAATGGATCCTATTTTTAAAATAAAGGTTAAGAAAAGCATCAGCGATGAGCTGATGCTTATTTTTATGCTATTCTTTTCTATCATAAATCCGAAATTCATAATCGTAAGGATTTTTTTCATCCTTTATCCCTTTTTCACGGGAAGTAAGTACCCACTTTTCATGATCAAATTCAGGGAAAAAAGTATCTCCGGCAAAGTTTTCGTATATGTGGGTAAGGTATAGACGGTCTACATATCGAAATGTTTCTTTGAATATTTCGGCCCCGCCGATGACAAAAATTTCATCGCTTTGTTCGCGGCAGTATTTAACAAAGTCCTCGACTGAATAAAAAACGGTACACCCCTCGGATTCGTAACCTTTTTGACGGGTAATGATGATATTCTCCCGGCCTGGCAGTGCCCTGCCAATGGATTCGTGCGTTTTCCTGCCCATAGCAATCGGATGCCCCATTGTAACCCGTTTAAAAAACTTTAAATCCTCTGGCAGGTGCCAAGGCAATTGATTGTCTTTGCCGATTACTCTATTTTCGTCCATGGCGACAATAAATGAAATCAAGCGCTGTCCCCTCCTTTGTTATAGATAATCACGTTAAACAGCTACCTCTGCTTTAATATGTGGATGCGGGTTATACCCTGTGATTTCAAAATCTTCTAGCTTATAATCAAAAATCGATGAAGGTCTGGTTTGTATCTTTAGTTGTGGCAAGGATCGCACTTCACGGGATAATTGTAATCTCGCCTGTTCAAGATGATTTAGATACAAATGAACATCTCCGCCAGTAAAAATCAATTCTCCCACTTCGAGGTCACATTGCTGGGCTACCATATGTGTTAAAAGGGCGTAACTTGCAATGTTGAAAGGAAGACCTAAGAAGGTATCGACCGATCTTTGCTGCCACATACACGATAGCTTGCCATCTGCAACATAAAATTGAAAGGCATAATGACAAGGAGGCAGTTTCATATCATCCACTTCACCAACATTCCAGGCATTGACAAGCAGTCTTCTAGAATTTGGGTTTTGTTTAATCTCGTTCACAACCTGTTCTATTTGATCGACAAACTCTCCATTTTTCTTTTCCCATTTTCTCCATTGGGATCCATATACCGGGCCAAGCTCTCCATATTTTTCGGAAAACTGATCATCCTCTATGATTCGTTTCTTAAAATTTTCCATCTCTTGATCATACAGTTTTTTAAATTCTTCATCTTCCTGACTTCTTAATCCAAAGTCAGTCATATCAGGTCCTTGATATTCATCGCTTTCAACCCATTTCTTAAACGGCCATTCATTCCATATATTATTATTGTGTTCAAGTAAATAACGGATATTGGTGTCGCCTTTTAAAAACCATAATAGTTCACTAGCTACCATTCGAAAGGGCACACGTTTCGTTGTTAAGAGCGGGAATCCTTTGCTTAAATCAAATCGGATTTGCCGGCCAAATACAGACAAAGTACCAGTTCCTGTACGATCCCCTTTTTGCACACCATTTTCTAATAAATCTTCCAGCAACTCTAGATAATCTCTCATTTATAATTTCCCCTCTGTATGTATTCTTCTTTTTACAACTAGTTTAAATAGCATTCAGTAAAAAATTTTATATTTATGATATTAGATTATTAACCCAAATGAATTCAAGATAAATGTCTAAAAAAAGAGTATAACATTTTGAAACAAAATACGAAATCTACCTTAGATCTGAATAAAAAGACAAATCCCCAGTAGCAAAGGCTTTGTCCCTAGTTATTATTGATTTTTTAAATAATTTTCTATTAACTCAATAAATAAATTGATAGATTTTGTATGCAGTTCAGGAGAATTAGTTATAACCGAAAAATTTCTCTTAATTGGTGTCCCTTTAACCTTTAATGCTCGAATGGTATCCAGTTGTCTTTCTTTTTTAAAAGTAAGATCAGATAAGTAACTAATCCCAAGCCCTGCTTCAACTGCTTCTTTAATAAGCTGAGTGCTGCCAAACTCCATCAACCTCGGAGGACTTATTTGTAAAGCTTGAAATAATTTTTCTGTTGCATCTCTTGTACCAGAACCCTCTTCACGGACAATCCAATCTTCTTGTTCCAACTGTTCTAGTGAAACTTCCATATTGGAGAAATTTTGATAATTTCCCCCTGCCACAATATACATTTGGTCTGTTGAAACTGTTTTGATAGCTATATTTCGCTGAGATATATCCCCTTCCACAATCCCTACATCGATCTCATGACTGGTGATTGCTTTGGCAATATCCCTTGTGTTGCCAATTTGCACCGAAGGGATGATATTAGGAAAAAGATTTTTCATTCTTGCAAGTATATGTGGTAACACATACTCTCCAAATGTATAGCTCGCACCGATTTTTAATGGACCCGTTGGCTCGTTATTTAATTCATTCACCAACATCGTCATTCGTTTATATAAAGCAGTTATTTCTTTCGCATGTTTGTAGACAATATTACCCGCTTTAGTAATCTCTACACTTTTGTTTGTTCGCAATAGAAGTTTGCTGCCAATGTATTTTTCTAATTGTTGTATTTGCTGGCTGACGGCAGGCTGAGTCAAATGAAGCTCTTCCGCGGCTCTGGAAAAGTTTCTTTTATCGGCTACAGATATAAATACAGCTAATAGTTGATCCATTTTTCCACTCTCTTATATCGTATTTACTTATTATATATATAACAATTATTTATTTTCCTTATTGTACATCATTCGATACGATAATATTAGATAATAAAATGAGGGGATGAAAAAAATTGGAACAAAAAGCTATAATCGTCTCCAGTTCTAAAGAGCATAAAAAAGATGCAAAAAAGCTAAATGTTTCTTTGATATTAGGAATAAGTTTTACGTTGATCATAGCCTTGTTAGGCTTCATTTTGGCAGCACTGCCAGGTCTTAATCATATTGGATCACTCGCGTGTGCCATTTTACTTGCAATGATTTATCGACAGGTTTTTGGATATCCTGAAAGACTGCGTACTGGTATTCAATTTTCATCAAAAAGACTTTTAAGGGTGGCCATTATCCTTTATGGCTTAAAGCTTAATATGGCCGTCATTTTCCATCAGGGATTGCCCCTTTTGCTAAGAGGTGCCGGAACGATTGTTTTTTCCATTGTTGTCCTGATGATCCTTGCAAAATGGCTGAAAGCAGATTTTAATCTATCTTTATTATTAGGAGTTGGAACAGGGATTTGTGGTGCTGCTGCAATTGCCGCTGTTTCGCCCATTATTAAAGCAAAAGATGATGATACCGCCATGGGTGTCGGCATCATCGCATTAGTTGGCACAGTATTTTCAATTATCTATACATTATTAATTCCTATATTATCGTTTAGTCCTATAGACTACGGTAATTGGGTAGGAATCAGTTTGCATGAGATTGGCCATGTAGCTTTAGCCGCAGCCCCTGCAGGCAAGGATGCGCTAGCTCACGCATTACTTGCTAAACTCGTACGCGTATTCTTATTAGTTCCGGTTTGTTTTATCCTCATGCTTTGGATGAAAAAGAAAGGAAAATTAGAGGGAGAGACAAAATTTAAGTTTCCATGGTTTTTAATTGGGTTTGTCATTATGAGTTTTATGGGGAGCTATATTATTGATCGCGAGGTTTTTTTATCCAAGAAGATTATGTCTGATATTTCAGCTGTCACTTCATTTATATTAACCATGTCTATGACCGGCTTAGGATTAAATATTAGTTTAAAAGAACTGCGTACCAAAGCCATTCGCCCTCTAATAGCCATTCTCATTACATCCTTTCTCCTATCTTTATTAACGTTTTATACGAATTAACCTCAAATAAAATAATAGCGTTAAACAGCCTGAATTCATTGAGATGAACTCAGGCTGTTTAAATAATTTTCTTAAAATTGAATAACAATTCATTAATAAATTGCTTTGCTATCTTTGTTAACCCTTTCGTTTCTAAATAAATAAGCCAGAAATCAATAAGAAATTGATTCTCTTCCTTTAAAGGGATAATACTTATATCTCCATTTTTGACCATAAAACTATTTTTAATTGAAAAATCATGCACTAATAAAACGGCCTCGCTTCCTTTTACCAACTCGAAAAGAAGGCTGCTGCTATTCGATTTTACTAATACTTGATTTGGATCGAACTTTATATGTTTTAATATCATTTTATAATCGGATGTATTATACAAAGCTATTTTTGAATCTTTTAAATCACTAAGCGTTACATAATTTTTAGAACAAATTGGTGATTTTTTGCCAACAGCTGCACATATATGCCCATTATGAATATGTTCATAACGAATATTTTTTTCTTTTTTCAACTCATCTTCAGTTGCAGGGATTAGTGCAAAATCATAATTTTCTTGATTGAAATTCTGGATAATATTTGTTCGTTTTTGCTCCTCTAATTCAAATGTAACCTCTGGATTTTTCAGATTGAACTTAACTATTGTTTCTTCAAGTAAAAAAGTAAACGTAGGCGCGGTAAGGATTTTTAAATGGGTTTGATTGCTATTTTTATATTCATAAATTTCTTTTTTTAGTTCATTTAGGGTGTTTAGGAATGTCCTTGCTTTGGAAATAACCAATTTCCCTTCAAAGGTAGGAGTCACTCCGTGTTTGGATCGGTTAAAGATTTTAATGCCCAGCTCATTTTCCAGTTGTGTGATGGATTGGCTCATACCGGAAGGAGAAATAAATAATTTTTCAGCTGCTTTTGTAATAGACATTTCGTGTGCAACATTGACAATATACTCCATTTGTTCAAAATTCATTATTTCACCCCTAGACAACTGATCACATAATTAGATTAAAAAATATTTTACATTAGATTTTATTTTAATAAACAAAAAATTACAATCAAGAAATCTCTCCTGAATTTAAGGTTTCATTAGTAAACTTCATTTGCATACAAATTTACCTTTAGAGGAAAAATAAGTTATCTACTTCAACAAAATCCGGTGGTAAAAATGAACGAGATTTCAGATGTGCTACATTATAATATACAAACCTTACAGGCTATTTTGGGTAATAGTTCTGATTTTCAAGTAAGAGAAATCAACTTGAACAGTATAAATAAAAAAGCAGCAGTTCTATTCATCGATGAAATCGTGGATTCCAATGCTGTTCAGCAACACGTAATAGTACCATTATTAACATCCAATCTGCCGCATTTTACAACCGATGAAAAACTGATTGCTTTTATGGAATCTGCTGTGATTCAATCTAAAAATATTACACGTGTTGAAAATATTACGCTTGCTACAAATGACTTGCTGGCAGGCAGAACACTTGTCATATTGGAAGGAATTCATACGTTTCTCTCAACTGATACAACCAAATGGAGCGTGCGGAGCATAGAAAGCCCAAAGGGACAACGTGTCGCGAAGGGACCTGATGTTGGATTCTCGGAAAATAGAACCACAAACCTCTCTCTTGTACGTAAAATTATTAAAAATCCGGATTTAAGAATAACGACCAAGCAATATGGAACACATACACATACAGACGTATCAGTCATGTACATTGAGAATATCGTGGATAAACAAATATTGAAGACAATCTATGAGCGCCTCGAACACCTACAATTGGATGCAGTACTAGAAGCAAATTACATTGAGATGGTTCTGACAAAGGAGTCAAGGTCTTTTTTTCCACTTATGTTGAATACCGATAGACCTGACGTAGTAGCAGGCGAATTGTTGGAAGGAAAAATCGCGATATTTGTAGACGGCACTCCCTATGTACTAATCGCTCCTGCGGTTCTTATCCAATTTTTCCAAACACCCGAAGATTATTACATAGGGAAAACAGGTCTTATCAATCAGCGCCTTCTCCGTTGCTTTCTCTATTTTATTGCTTTATATATTCCGGGGCTCTATGTAGCGTTTTTAACTTACCATGCAAACTTATTGCCAGTTAAACTGTTATTGGGCTTTGTTTCACAACGGGAATTGGTGCCATTTCCAACATCGTTACAAGTTTCTGTTTTGATGATTGTGGTGATAGCGATAAACGAAAGTTCCAATCGATTGCAGCAAAATGTTGCCATTACGGTGTCCATTTTCGCAGGAATCGTATTGGGCCAGTCGGCGATTGAATCCCAATTAGTCGAACCAGCAAGCTTAGTGGTAGTTTGTATCACCTACATTTTAGTGAGTGTCGTCCCAATTTACTCTTTACGAATACCTGCAGTAACGATCAGTCTTATTTTTATTAGTTCAGGCGCTGCTCTCGGGTTTTACGGTATTGCTTTAATGTCAATTGTATTTCTGCTTCATTTAAGTTCCTTGCGCAGTTTCGGTGTCCCCTATTTATCGCCTTTTGCTCCAGTTGTTGCTCATGATTTAAAAGACAGCGCGATTCAATTGTCACAGCAAGAAATGACAAACGACGAGTCTCATTTCATGAAGGAGGAAACGATGGAGGAGACGAATGAAAAGAAAAAATAGAAATTCAAACATTACCGTCTTACTCATTGTTGGACTAATCATCGCTAATATTGTCGGTAAATTTGCCCAAGACAGTATGTTGGATAAAATATACGTTATTTCCGCAATCGGGATTGATAAAAGTAAAAAAGGCTACGTCACAACCGTACAAATCTATAATCCAGCATCCAATAGTAAAGAAGGATTAAAGGAACAAGGTCAGTATACGTACAGTGTACATGGTCGAACGATACCTGAAGCCATCGACCGTATTCAAAATCGATTACCACGGTCTATTTTCTTAGATGATACGGAAGTGGCATTAATCGGGGAATCTTTAGCAAAATCCGAAGGAATTTCTTCTATTACTCATTATCTAATGCGCGAACCTAGCTTCCCTTCCAATATAAGGTTTATCATATCGAAGGGAGTAAAACCGGATAAACTGCTTCGAATCTTTACGCCTGTTCAAAAAATTTCAGGAAGCAGATTCGAAGAAATTCTGAATCGAAAACGGGAATCCTGGGGAGACCTGCCGAACATGACCGCCGATAAAGTAGCAGGAATGCTAAAACAGAATAGGACAGAGCTAACCATTCCTTATATCACATTAAAGGGAAATCTTTCAAAGGGACTTTCAAAAAGCAATATCGAAAAGGCGACTCCTGATGCAATATTAGAGATAAATGGATTAGCCGTTTTTCAGCATCAACGATTATCCTACTGGCTATCATCTTCGGAAAGCAACCTGTATGCACTAACCCGAGGGAAAATACGCGATACCTCTTTGGTAACGAAATGCCAAAAAAAAGCGGGATTTGTGACATGGAAAGACGTTCAAAGCAAACAAGATATCCGTATACTGGATAAAAAGGGAGAACCTTCTTATCTTCTTCAGGTTCATATTAAGGGTAAATTGGAGGATGTGTCGTGCAATATGGACTCTTCTACAGTCAAAGCTATTGCCCAATTGGAACATGATGCAGAACTTGACCTTCAAAATCAGATTAATCAACTGATAGCAAAAACGCAAAAGAAAAAAACCGATATCGATGGATTTGCAGATATTTTGTATCGAAAACAACCACACCGGTGGAACCACCTTAAACATAATTGGGATTCCGTCTATTCAACTCTACCTATTCGGACAAAAGTAAAGGTTGATATTATAGATACAGGAGAAATTTCATCGCAATAAAATGGACTCTTTGCATTGAAAGGACTAAGGTGAAATGATGGTCAAATTAGCGCCAATTGAAATATTTTCCTTAATGATCAACTTTTTGCTGGGAAGTGCTATTGTCGTAGGCTGGAACTTCGAAACGAAACAAGATATTTGGATTACCATCTTGTTGTCGTTAGTCTTTGGAGTGGGGATTTTATATTTTTACCTAATGCTTCATTCAATCGGAAAATGGGGAAATTTGATCCAACTTTTAGAACTTGGATTTGGAAGATGGATCTCGAAACTACTTGGATTCATTTATTGTCTGTACTTTATATACATCGCTGGAAAAGTGTTAAAAGATTTCTCTTTTTTTGTCGGTCAAGTGCTGTTTCACAACATCCCTTATGTGGTAATTTCTTTTACGCTTCTTCTAGTAGTGTCATTTAGTTGTTATCTTGGCATCGAGGCTGCGGCAAGAAGTTCAGTAATTTTATGTGTTTTTACAGGCGTTTTCATTTTGATTCTGATGGTTTTTGGATACCTGTCTCCTTATTTTGAATTCAGAAATTTAACACCAATATTCCGAACAAGCTGGAAAAATATTTTCTCTTCTGTTTTCCCAACCGGATTAACCGTTCCCTATGGTGAACTCATCGTATTTACAATGCTATTTCCGTTTGCAAACGATAAACAATCTTTACGGAAATATGGTATTATTTCTGTGTGTACGACAGGAGTGCTCCTGCTCATAGCAGGAGAAATGATACTTGGATTGTTAAATTCAGAAACAGTTACCATGTATGTATTTCCGTTTGTGAAGGCTTTGGAACTTACCACCGTCTTAGAATTTCTGCCGCACTTTGAAACTTTTGCTGTCATTCTCAACCTTATTGGCGGATTTATTAAAATTTTTGTTTTTATGTACGGCGGGTTGATGATTATGGCCCACTTTTTTCCAAGAACAAATCGGAATCGACGAATTATGGCAGCGGCGATCTTAACTTTTTTATTTACATTTATATTATCGAAAAACCTTATCGAGCATTTGTACATCGGATTGAAAATTGTTCCGCTTTATATCCACATACCTTTACAATTTATCATTCCGTTTATCCTTGGAATCTGTTTGTTTATAAAGAAATACATAGTAAAATCATTATAAAATGAGTGTAATCCCACATTTCGTATTAATATTAAAAAGTGATAATATTTGAAGACATGCAAATTCTTAATACTTAAATATATATAAATTTTAATTGAGATTAGAAAAATCGTAAATTGGGGAAAATTAGAGTTTCATGAGGAAAATCGCTTGTAATTTTTTGGATGATCAATATAAAAATAAAAAGCGATCAAATTCCTTAAATAAATAGGATTGATAGCTTTCAATAATTTTATTTATTGAACAACCGTTACTTGATTAGGCTTAAGTAACAACTATTAGGAACTTAAAAAGCCACTATTTGGTTACCAAAAAGTGGCTTTTGTTTCTATACTAATCTAGATTTTTTATAAATTGATAGGTTTGTGGAGCTTTGATTCGCAGGAGCTCTTTCGTTTCATAATTTAAATAATACATCGCGAAGCTTTCAGCAAAATATTCTTCCGGATATAAGAAATAACTGTTATCAGGGAAAATTAGATTGTGTTCCTTTTCCCAAATATAATGAAATTGGGTGGTTCCGCTTATGTCATTGTAAACATATCGGTCAATGGAATGGGCCATTTCATGGAGCTCTAGGTTAACGGATCCGTGTCCTTTCCCCTTTTCGCTTGCACCGATTTTCACGAGAACAACTTTCGAACCACCTATTCCTGGGACATCATCCCACGTAACGTTGTTTTGATAGCCTCGCGGTGTTTGTCCCGCTAGATTGCTTGCTGTTGGGTTGTCGGTTAGTTTCCCTTTGAAAAGTTTTAGATTAATGCCTTGTTTATTGATTTTATCTAAAATAGTACCTGGAAGCGAACCGATTCTTCTTATGATCGCCGCAGCTTCTTTTTGGTCGAAGGGCTGTTTTGGAAGTATGATAATTTGATTAAGTTGGTCTAGCGATTTATTTGTAGTAAGAGATTGATAGAGGATAGAATTTCTCGGATAATCCACAAGTCTAACACCGTCTATTGCCGCCTGGGATGTGGTATTTATGGATAGGAACAAGCACATCATCATGATAGTAATGACCCATTTACGCATGCAGATTCCCCCAATTTGTCTATTTTTGTTATTAGGAGAATTATAACATGGTAAATAGTATGGTAGATTCGGAATTCCATAGGTAAAAATGGAGGTTTTTTCTATTTTTTTTGGTTTTAAAGAGATTTTTCATTTACCATGACAACAAAAAATTAGCTCTCTCGGGCAATGAATCGGCTTTTCATTTACCATACCCTCTAAAATTTAGCTCCCTTGGGCAATGAAAGTCCCTTTCATTTACCGTACCAACTAAAATATTGCTCTCTCAGGAAATGAACCTCCAGTCATTATCTACAAAAAGAAAAAGCTACCATTTCGGCAGCTTTCCTTTTCAAAAAATTATACTTCCAACCCAAAGTTGCGGCATAGTGAAGCTAAGCCGCCTGAGAAGCCGCTGCCGACTGCGTTGAATTTCCATTCACCGTTATGGCGATAAAGCTCGCAAATGACGACAGCCGTTTCTACGGAGAAATCCTCGCCGAGGTCGAAACGAAGGATCTCGCGATTCGTTTCTTCATCGACAACGCGGGCAAAGGCATTGCTGACCTGCCCGAAATTCTGGTTTCTTGCCTCGGCATCATGAATCGTGACCGTAATTGCAATTCGGCTTACATGCGATGGGACTTTACTGAAGTCAATTTTGATTTGTTCGTCATCGCCGTCACCTTCACCGGTGCGGTTATCGCCGGTATGTTCAACAGAACCGGAAGGATGAACTAAATTATTGTAAAAAATAAAATCTAAATCCTGTGTCACCCTGCTGTTTGCATCCGTTAAAAACGCCGAAGCATCCAGATCGAAATCATGGCCGCCATGATAACGGTTTGTATCCCAGCCAAGACCGATAATGGCCTTCGTTAGGCCCGGATTCGTTTTCGTTAAGTCAATTCTCTGTCCTTTAGATAAGTTGATGCCCAAAAGTATCACCTCATTATGAATATGTTCGAACTACTTCACTTAGGCTTGCTGCATTTGTGCCGCTGCCGATTGCTGCAAATTTCCACTCATTGTTATTGCGATAAATTTCTCCGGTAACAAGACATGTCAGGCCGCTATAATTATCGGATAAATTATATTTGATTAACTCTTGATTGTTCGTTGGATTTACAACTCTGATAAAAGCATTGCGGATCATGCCAAAATGCTGCTTTCTCTTTACACAATCATAAATATTTACAACAAAAACCAACTTTTGAATATGAGCAGGTACTCTGCTTAAGTCGATCATAATTTGCTCGTCATCGCCATCGCCAGCTCCTGTCAAGTTGTCGCCAGAGTGCTGAACGCTGCCGTCATTGCTTTTTAAATTGCCAAAATAAATCACGTCTTTATTATTTTGCAACTTGTCATTGGCACCAAGCATGATTACAGATGCGTCGCAGTCTACGTTAGCCGAGCTGCCGCCGCCTCCAAATAAAGAACCTAACAAACCGCCGCCACCGCCGCTTTGCACAGGGTCCCAGCCTAATCCTACCATGATTTTCGCAAGCCCTGGATTCCCTTTTGTTAAATCTACTCTTTGACCTTTTTGTAAATTAATTGCCACATCAATCACCTCATTAAATTATTGTTGTTTCATTTTCTTGAAATTATCTTGAAGCTGCTCTAACCGCTTTGTTCCCTCTAAACGCATGCGTTTGTTTTCTTCTTCAATCGCTTTTGTTTCCTGCATGCCCTTTATGATGATGTTCCAGGATTCTTCAATCGTTTCAATTTTGATGCTTGGGCCGCCGGCAAGCCTTGCGATATCCGTGCTTTGCTGGGAAATGTTTTGTGCGTTTTTCAGGAGCATTTCATTGGTGCGGCGGTCAAGCTCACTCATTGAATCTGCTACAAGCTTTTGCCTTTTTGCCGCCACTGCCTGAATTAAACCATTTTTAAAAATTGGAATCGTTGTCACAAAGGCTGAATTGATTTTTCCAATCAGCTTCGTATTTCCTCTTTGTAATAACCGGATTTGCGGTGCCGTTTGCAGCGCTACCATTTTGGCCATTTCTAAATCATAAATACGCTGTTCTAAAAGCTCGATGGCATTCCGAAGGGAATCGAGCTGCATGGAAGCTAGCTGATCGCCTGCGGCTGCGCGGGCTTCAAGCTGCGGCAGCTGGTTGTTCTTCAGGTCCTCCACCTTGATTTCGCCAGCCACTACGTATTTTTCCAGCGTTAAGTAAAATTGATAGTTTTGTTCATACATTTGCTCGAGCATTGTAGTCGATTCGACCATCTCTTGACGGTATTTTGAAATTTCTACATAGACCTTATCAATTTCTGAACCCATGGTTTGATATTTGCCAAAAATCTTTTCGATCATCTTTTCGCCTTTTTTGAACAGCTTGCCAAAAAGTCCGGGAGATGATTTTTGAAAATCCTTTGGATCAAAACGGTCCATGATGCGGCCCAGCTGTTTGAGAAGTTCCCCGGAATCCTCCACCTTTGTTGTCCGCATATTTGCGAGGATTTGATCGGAAAACCGTGAGACTTGTACAGCTGGTTCTTTCCCAAACTCTAAAACTTGAATCTGGTCGCGTTCATCGATGGTGCGTGCTAAATTTTGAATTTCAGGCTCTTTGCGAAGAGCCAGCTTTATATCCGATACTTTTGTTTCTGTTAATACGTCATCAGTTCCTGCCGGCGTTAAGCCGCTTGAAGGATTTGGCGATAGATTCACTCATTAATCTCCCCTTAAATTTTTTAAGATTCCTTGAAATAGACCTTTTTTAAAAAGAGAAGGCTCTTTATATTCCAAATCAAATACCATGTCTTCGAGCCAGTGTTTATCAAATAACCGGTCATCAAGATAATTTTCGATATCATTGTGCCCGGTGGGATTATAGAAAACGATATCTACACCAAATTGATTGAGTAAAAGTAATAAGGCTGCATCTGCCCTTGAAAGCATACCAGTTAATTCATTGTTGAAAATAATTAATTTAGGAACATGCTGGGAATAGTCAAACTTCTCCAATAACTGAATCACGTTCTTCGGGATAAACATTGACTGAGTAAACAGAAAAATTTTAACATCTTCCATGGTTTCCATTGGCAATGGCTTTAAATCCGGTTCATGGCATATTTCGCGGATTGCATTTGCCATTCCTTTTTGCAGTCCTGTTGGTAAAAAAGAATATGGCCAATAATGGGAGTGCATTATCTTATCCGGGCTAATTAAGCCATCCCGGCCCAATGCATTTCGATAATGGTAGCGAAAATCGCTATTGCTGGATATCGCAAAAGGAAGCTGGCGAATGAGAAAACTTTGATCGAATTGGCTAAGCGATTGCAACCGGTCCCAATATTCTTTTCGATTTTTACTAACTCCAAGTACTTTGGCAAAAACGGACGGGATCTTGACATGTCCATTCTCGACAGAAAAATCTGGTCGAATCATCGCCAGTTCCTTACCAAGGATAAATAGCTCATCATAGGTCGTCTTCAGCGTAATGGATGAGGGAGTATACTCCCTTAACTGCCAAGGCTTGTAAAGACCCGATCCCTCCTGATTAAGAATCGTTTCAATCTCTTTTGAAGCCCTGTATGCCACTGTCGTTTTCCGGCTCCGTTTTTCTTTAGGGAAGGGTTCCGCCGGCTGCTGATTTGGATATTGATGGGTGAAGACGGGTTCGTGAATCATTCCTCCCAAAACATCTTTACCCTCCGGATGAAAAATAACAATGTCACAGCCAAGTTTTGCTAAATAAAATAAAAAATATTGATGACTCTTTTTAAAATCACCGTACCACAAAAACTTTGGCATTTCTTTTTCAGGATTGGCGGTTTCGAGAAGGGGCTGCAAATGATTGACTGACCACTTGACCACATCTACGAGAACCCGCCTTAGCTCGTGATTTTTCAATCCGTCATTCTCCATGCTTGCGTATAATTCCAGCATTGCTATCATGGCCTCTCTCAGCTTTCGATGAATAGCCGGGACCAGTGATTTTAGTAATAGCTGGTCGCCATCTAGAAAAGCAGTAAAGCGATTGATCGATAGCTTCTGTTCCTGATGAATATTCAGCACTTTTTGAATCGCTTGAAAGTGGGCGTTGTTAATGGATTTATCAAGTGAATCCTCACTTAACAACTGTAAGCCCCATTCCTTTGCATTCACATAATCAAAAAGCTGGTTATAGTATTCATCTGTATCAATGGGTACGCCAAAGAATTTCCCCAGGACCTGCCCAATTTGAATTGTTCCATTTTCTAATGAGTATTCCGGCCGTTCCGGTAACATTTTTTTTAATAATCCGTGCCAATTTTCAAATGAAAGGGCCCCAATTGGTCGGACGATTAACTGATTATATGATGGGTGCATTCATGATCCCTTCCTCTGAAAGCGAAAGATTTTTCAAACTTAGTAAATTATGTAAGGTTACTATTTCATCATATCACAGTTATAAAAATGGTTCATTTCTTTATACGAAAGTGTTCGAAAAATGTTTCATTTTTAGAGCAATTTCCACCTTTTTCACCTTTTTCCTTGTCCCTACATATTATTTGAGTACTCAAACTTAAGTAGGTGACACGAATGCGATTTTTATATAAGCGGCCGAAGATGAAACTAATCGATGAGGAAATAAATGACGTCCTCGAAGTGATGAGTGCAAGCGCTTTTATTTATCTGGATTTACTTGTGTTCAGTTTAATCTTTACACTTCTGATGGTACCCGTACTCCATTCGATTGGACTGTCCATAATATTTTTTATTGCTTGCTTTATTCTTTTTTCTTCCCTCTATTATTTTGTTTTCACTCGGATATTAAAGTAAAACAGTGCTTTAAAAACTGTTGGAGAATTTCTTCCCCTGCCAAAGCACCTGAGTTTCCGGTTAACGAAAGTCCGGGTTTCTTGGACACGCTGGCCAATTCACCATGGTTAGGGACAAAACGATATTGGCAGATATCTAAAAAGTCCATATCTAAAAGCGAGTCACCAGCGCCAGCAATCGCCTTCATTCCTTCCAGCTGACAAATATATTCTAGGGCGGCGCCTTTGCGAATGGCCATCGGCATAAAGTAAAGCTTCTTCCCTTGTAAGGAAATTCTCCAGCCATACTTTGCGGCCAATTCATTTAATTCACTTTTGATAAAGGAATCGGGGAAACCATTTAATATGTAATAGAAAAATAGATTTTCCACTTGCTTTAATTGCCCCTCAAAATGGTACCCCTCACTCTCGACAATCGATAACAATTCTTCCGGAGATGCCGACTCCATTGCTAACGTTTGAAAAATATGATTTGACCATTCCTCTAAAAGTTCCCCTTGATATAAAATATTGGCACCATTTGTGGTAATCGCATATTTTAGCGAAATATCTTCGGTAAAAATTGTAAATCGATTAAATTGTTTTGTCGTTCTTGTGGTCACTGGGATAAATAAACTATGACTGGAAAGCTCCTTTAACGTAAAAAAAGAGGATTCCGTCATATAGGCAACCCACCTGCCATCTTTTTTTTCGACAGGTTTAAGTAGAGTCCCTTCCGGAATCCCAAGCTCATCAAGCGCTCTTTTTGAATAAACAAGCGTCCGGTCAAGATCAGAGGCAAAAATCATCTATTTTTCTCCTTCACTGATTTGATTAGACCGCAGCACAAATAATTTAAGTCAGGGTAATCGACAACTTCGACACCCTTTTCTTTTGCCAGCATGAGAATGTGCTGGACGTAAGGACTGGAAGAATCACGCATCAATATTTTCCATGGGACTCTTCTAAGCAATACCCTGGTGGTTTCCCCAACTCCTGGTTTTATATAGTTGGTGTTTTCAATCGCAAATTCAGCCTGGATTTTCTTAACATCCTTCATCCCTAAAAAATCAGCTTCAATTTCCTCATCTCTTTTTTGCATAAAGAGTTCATATGCTTCAGCAACAATATACGCAAACTCCTCATCTATTAACCTAATAAATTCATTTGATACATCCTCTGCTTGAAGCTCCCTGTAAAACTTTGCCCCATGAAAATCTTCTGGACCAATATATTGATCATTTAGAACGGTTCGGCTAACAAGACCCGAGACAGTTGAGTTTAAACAAGCGCTCGGAATTAAAAAATCCTCTCTTGTTCCAAAAAGCTTGGTGCAATATCCTGGGTCTGCCATAACCGCGAGCGTATCATCTAGGGTAATTCCATACTTATGTCCAAATTCCTGACAGGCCTTTGTCAGTTCGATTGAAATCGCGCCTTTTCCGGTCCAGCCATCCACGAATTGAATGATTCCATCGGGATGTTCGTTAAGGATATATTGAATGGCATTTTCGTCAATTCCGCGGTCACGGATAATTGAAATACTATAATGCCTTAGGGACAGATTGTAACGCCTTTTTAAATACCGCTTGATGAGGATTCCGACTGGTGTTCCGGCACGGGCCAAGGAAACAAGAACTGTTCTTTCTCCCTTTAATTGATAGATTTGCTCCGCCACAATGCCGATACATAACGCTACTTTCCGCTTATACTCATGAAGGGTTTTCCAAAATAAATCAACATACTCTTTTGGCGGCTGGTACTCAATTGGCAACGATTCGCTATAATGACCGCCTGATTGCATCCTAACTTCCCGGTTTTTGGTCGAATCCTCAAGCTTAATGGCACTTAAATCCTTTAATAAGAAAAGAACATCATCTTCACGATAACTTCCAATAAGCGCTGGCTTTTTGATCGTTTTTTGCATATTATTCACCTCTTGCATTAGAAAAAAAGACGAGCTTAACAGACTCTATTTGTAATGGTGCTAATGCATCCAAGAACGGCTGAAGATTCTTAATATCTACTTCTCTTTCAAAAAATAAAAATAATTCATCATAATATCCTGGCGGTATATTATAAACAAAATGTGTGACATCCCATTCTTCAGGATTAGGAAAGGTGAGGCCGAATCTTGCTCCATACCCTTTTCTATCTTCAATATAAATAGGGCTTCTGGTAGTGGAATGATAGGAGACGCCCTTCCCCATACCCGCTGCTAATTTCATTGGCAGGTACATGAATTCTCCCGTTCCAAGACAAAGCGTGTTTTGACCTGACCGTTTTTCTTTTAAAAACTTAGCTGCTTTGGCCATTTTTTGTTGATTCGAAAGGTGCTCGGCACTGTTTAACCCGAATCTACCCGTTTCGTTTATATATGGAACGTTGTTTCTATCATGAAATGGGCTTGATGTAAAATGTTGGGCTAGTCGTACCTCTTCAATCGACATCTTAATTTGATTAGTCTGATTAAAATCATGGGATTGTTCTTCCAATCCCATCAACTGCTGGACCTTTACGGTTCCGGATAAAAGACTTACCACCTTAATCGTAATTCCAAGTTCTTTCTCGAACCGAAAAAATTCCACTTTGTTCTCGTCTGAACGCCAATCCAAAATCGATACAACTGTATATTCCTTACGTGGAAATTGTTCGTGAATCGATCGAATAATATTGATTGCCGTCTTACCGGTCGTCATTTCATCATCAACAAGAATGATTTCCCTATTATTTTGAAGTAGTTCCCGCGCTACATAACAGCGGTGTGAAGTAGCATGTGAGTGCTCTTCCTCGAAGGTAATCCCAGGTGTTTGACCTACTAGTTCTTCTCTCGTCGTATGAAAATAATCGGCATTTTGAAAGCATGAAAAAAACGCGTGTCCGAGGGCAGTGGCCGTTTCCGCAAACCCGATCACAATCGGGTTAATATTTGGCGGTATAAAGGGATGATCCTCGAAGTCTCCACACTGCTGAAAGGAGAAAAGAAGCCGTTCCTTCTCACGGAATTCCAAACCTTTTATAGATTCTATAAATCTGGCTGCTAGAAGTGCAGCTGTGACCAGCCCCTTATTTGCATCAATGGGCAAATGTTTGCCAAGTACTTTGCTTACAAACAAAAACGAGCGTTTTTTATTTATCCTTGCTGCCATCGTAAAAAGGGCATCAATAGGTAGTTGATAGGGATTTTCTGTGACTTCAATTTCCGTATTAATGGCGTCAAGGACGTGAAACGTATACTTCTTTTTTAATAAGGTCAATGTTGGTGAATTCTTCATGTAACACCCCGTAAAGCTGTGATTTTAATAGGATTTTCTTTGCCCAATAATAATGAGGTTTAATCTCGTTCATTTTATTAGCGAATTCGCTTTTCATGACGCCAATTTCACCGGTGGCCGCCTTTACAATATTACTTGCATCAATATACTCCTCGTAGGAAACCACATTTAGCGACTGGACAATCTTGATATGGGAGGGATGAATAATTGTTTTTCCCGTCAAGCCGTTGGCGATATCCATTATCGTTTCCCTAATCAGTCCATCCAAATGATTATCGATTAATTTAGCTCTCCATTTAAGCCCTTCATCCCCAAAGCGTTCACGAAATGGAGTTTGTCTGAGCTGCGGCTTCAGCATTCTATTTTTTGCAGAAAAATATTCCCAAACAGGACCAGAAACAACATAAGAGCTGTCGAATCGTTGAAAAACATTGATAATATCAGTTATGCAATCTCTTAATACCGCAATATCGTAAACTGTCGTATCAGCACTTCGGCGGATCCCATATAATCCACAAAAATCGGTCGCACCAATGCGAATATTTAGAATATTTTCCTTATAACGGTCGACCTGCTGTTTTATCGATAATAATTCTTCCATCCTTGTTTCTTTTTGAATAACCTTTGCTGTTTCAAGGATGGGCATTGCATAAAATGGATGCTGCTCGGTATGAAGCTGCTGCACCTCGCTTAATAAGTTTTCAGCATTCTCAGCATTAAATTTTGGGAGTACAACTCCTGTCAAAAGACGTATAGCATCGCCCAGCTGTTCCGTCACTCGTTTGAGCTGCTCAAGGTCCCGAATCCGCACAAACATAAGCGGCAAATCTTCAAAGTTTAAAAACCCTTTATTCAACTCTCCGAATAAATGTAACAGCTCCCTAATCAGCAGTCTTTCAGCGCGATGAACTTCCTTGTCCCCTACCGCATCCTCAAGGTCAATCACAAGCGAAGTTAACCCGTCGTGCTTTTTTGAGAGAATTTCCTGATGTATATTCGGCCGGGTTGCAGGCATATAGAGGGTGGCTCCCAAACCATAGGATAACAGCTCACGCTCTGAATATTTACTAAAACTTTGCGGCTTTTGATAAAAATAA
The DNA here is from genome assembly GCF_059587065.1 of Neobacillus sp. DZ-9. NCBI lineage: Bacteria > Bacillati > Bacillota > Bacilli > Caryophanales > Bacillaceae > Neobacillus > Neobacillus sp. DZ-9. The sequence continues at coordinate 689,530 of NZ_JCAIOL010000001.1, read as the reverse complement.
TGATCCATTTCATTATCATAAAAATATGTAAAAAACCTCATTTTTAAATACCTCTCTTTAAAGGTAAAAAATAAGGGAGACGGACTCTCGTCAGCTCCCTAATATTAAAGCAACTATGTTATGAATTACTTTCTTTGCTGCCTTCTTTATTCTTATTCATGAAGTGTACAATAAATGTCGCTCCAAATGTTAACAGTAAGATGATAAAGAAGTAAAGTGACTCAATATGAATATCAAAGACACCGAGGAACATCTTAACGGAAATAATCAGAATTAAGATATAAGCAGATGTTTCTAGCTCAGGTACCTTATCAATCAAGGTTAAGAATACACCGGCCACACCTCGCATCATTAACACACCGAGCATACCGCCAACTAATAATACCCACACTTCGTTACTCACTCCAAATGCGGCAAGGACGCTGTCTACGGAGAAGGCAATATCCATTAATTCAACGGATGCTACTGTTCCCCAGAAAGTACCAAACAGGCGAATCAATAACCCTTTTTGGTTAATTCCTTCTGCCTCCTCATCACCGGCATCTTCTCCACCCTTTTGTTTATCAATAAAATACTTAATTGATAACCATGCAAGGTATGCGGCGCCAAGGACCTTCACCCACCATAGCTCAATGAGGTAAACCCCGATTCCAATTGCGATAAAACGGAAAACATAAGCCCCAATTAAACCATAAAATAATGCCTTTTTCCGCTTTTCAGGCGGCAAATGCTTGACCATGACGGCTAAAACAAGGGCGTTATCCGCTGATAGTAACCCTTCTAATATAATAAGTGTACCAATAAGTCCCCAACTGACCGGATCGGTTAATACCTTTCCCCACATATCCAAATCAAAAAATTGAGCATATGTGTCAATAATCCCCTGCAAAACTGACATTAAAGAAATTCCTCCTAGTTTATATGCGAAATTTTGTAAAAAGACCCAGCCGAACGCCGGGTCTCTTAATTTTTAAAATTAACCAACCTGTAATCCAAAGTCTGTTGCCAGTGCTGCTAAACCGCCTTGATAGCCGCTGCCAATGGCACTGAATTTCCACTCACCATTGTGACGGTATAATTCACCGACAACGATAGCTGTTTCAATTGAGAAATCTTCCCCTAAATCATAACGGATAAGTTCTTCACCTGTAGATTCATTAAAAATGCGGGCGTATGAATTAGAAACCTGGCCAAAGTTTTGGTTACGGCTGGCCGCATCATGAATGGTAATCGTAAATGCGATACGCTGAACGTTTGCAGGAATAGCCGTTAAATTGATGGTAACCTGTTCGTCATCCCCATCACCGTCACCTGTACGGTTATCTCCTGTATGTACAACGGCACCATTTGCACCTTTAGGGTTGTTGTAGAAAACAAAGTCGGTTTCATTCGTCACTTTTCCATTTTCCCCGAGCAAGAATACTGAAGAGTCTAAGTCAAAATCATTTCCACCATCGTATTTATTCGTGTCCCATCCAAGTCCAACCACAACATTTGTTAGTCCTGGATTTGTTTTTGTTAAATCAACCTTTTGCCCTTTTGATAAACTTACTGCCATTTTTCATTCCTCCATTTTAGGTAATAGTCTATTTACGAGTCTTTCTTAAAAAAGTTTCATTTATAATATAAATATTTTTTTTGCCATTTAGCAAATGTACTCGAGTTAACTCATCCATTTTGGCGGAGTATTTTTATCCCAATAGATGGATCCTAGTTCATTATGATTTTGAAACTCATCATGATAAGTATGGTAATGAAAATTAAACCAGTAGCCTGCCTGCGGCGGATTATCTCTTCGAACATGAAATCGTAGAATATCTTTTCCATCAATTTCATTTTTTATATTAAATATTTTTTCCGAATGTCCCGTTCCGGGATGCTCAGTGATTGTGAGATTTATTAAATCCTCTTCAGGAAATTGGCCAGCTGTTTGATTCAAGGCGATTTCAATATTAGGTAAAATGATTTCACGAAATTCATCTTCGATAACTGGTTTAATTTTGCTGCCAAACTTTTGGTATGATTGTAATTCTGCCTGCTTCAATAAATTTTGCATAAACTTTTCTCTATCAAACTCTGATTCTTCTAGGTAGGCGGTAGTTTGCGAGAAACTGTTGGCTGGGGCCGGTGTCTGGAAGACATCCCGCTCGCTCAAGTTGTTTGCATTTACGGCATTCATCAGCTGTGTTGGCGTGACGAGACCGAAAGTTAAAATAGATACCGTGACAAAAAGTGATTTACGGAGCCATTTTTTCATATTCTTTCACCTAAATTCTATTGAGAATTTTGTTGATTTAAAATTTGCCTATACAAACTATTATACTTCCATTTTCACAAAAATGGAAAAGAACAGATTGTTAATAAAAATAGAAAAACTGAGACCGGCTTTTGTCTCAGTTTTATTTTTCAATATAACCAAAATGAAATTTGGCATTTTGTCTGCGAAACACTTGAAAGCCGTATCTTTCGAATCGGCTGCTTCTAAAATGGTCTTTAAGGACCACGCGAAATTTGGCCACCCGTAAAGCTTCTTCCATCGTTTCTTCATCCAAATCGTTATAAATGGCAAAATGGGTTAGCGCCTTGATTCCAACTGACCCAATAATACTCTCTTCAAACATAGGATCAAAATATACACAGTCCACAGAGGCATCATTTAGACCTTTTAAATAGTCAAGTGAAGCTGCTTGAATGACATTGATCCTTTCCATTGCTTCATTCATTTGAGGAATCCCTGTATCCCAGGTTTTTAGCCCTTCTTTTACAATATAGGCCAAGTATTTTTGCCCTTCTGTTCCCGTAACAGAACCTTCTCTGCCTACAAGAAAACTTGCGACGATCGAATCGGAGGCTAGTCCTAATGTGCAATCCAAGACGGTCATACCCTTTGATAGCTTAGCTGCGTCAGCAAATGGATCATGTTCACCTCGCAGTAGTCGTTTGATCCGAAACATCGCTGAATTTGGATGAAAGAAAAAAGGTTCATGTTCCCCTTTTTGAAATAATTCCAGACGCTCTTTTCCAACCACCAGGCAATCGCTGTCCAAGTTTCCTTGTAAAAGCTGGACGGACCTTTTCTTTCTTGGAATATAGGGAACTTCGAGCCGAGTGGCGATGTTCATTGCTTTTTCATTTAATTGTTGTGTTGGTCTTCCTGAAGTAGTAACAAACATTTCTTACCTCGTAATGGTTAAATTATAAAAAAAGGATGTCAATTGACATCCACATTAGCAGTTTGCTTCAAAAGCAGACTTTAAATTTTCCATAATGAATTCGAGCGGCATACCTTCGATATCATGACGCGGGATGAAGTGAACGACCTTATTGTCCTTTAGCAGGGCCATTGAAGGTGAGGAAGGCTCAATCCCTTCGAAATATTCACGCATTTTTGCCGTTGCATCCTTATCCTGTCCTGCAAATACTGTCACTAAATGATCCGGCTTTTTGTCACTATTTAATACAGCCTGAGTTGCTGCCGGGCGTGCTAAGCCTGCCGCGCATCCACAGACAGAATTAACAACCACTAGTGATGTACCTTTAACATTTTCCATAAAATTTTCTACTTCTTCTGGTGTAGAAAGCTCCTGAAAACCTGCCTGTGTTAACTCTTGTCGCATCGGTAAAACCATTTGTCTCATGTATTCTTCATATGCCATTGACATAATAATCCCTCCAATTATAAGTTTTCCAGTGTTAGAATACTATATTTTCTCTTTCTAATGCAATTTTGAAATCAGTTTTCTGATTTTCTTGCTTCGGTCATTTGTTTCCAGACAGACCCCTTGGCTTCTTCCCCGCCTTCGATTCGTTCAATCGCCATTTTGATTTGCATGCTGACTTCAAATTCCGGGTCATTTTCAGCAGCTCTTAGAGCTGACAGAGCCTTTTCATCCCCTTCTTCATATAAAAACATAGCAGCCCGCCAGCGGACAAGTTTGCTTGAGTCTTTAAGGGACGATATCATTTCATCGGCTGCTTCAGGGAATCCCAAGTCCGAAAAACAATCTCCCGCTGTCCTGCGGACCGTGACAGTCTTATCCTTCAGGGCTTTAAATAATAGCGGCAATACTGCACGGTCTTTTATCATTCCGAGATAGACCGTGGCTAGCCTGCGAATGGATGGCTTCTCATCCGCTAATGCCTTTTCGAGGACCGGTAAATCCTCGAGCTCAGGATCATCCATTTGCTCTAGCAGCTGATAGCGTACCTGCCAGTCAGGATTAGCCAGCGCTTCAAGTGTTACCTTTTTCCGGGTGAGGGTTGGTTTTGCTTTTGTAATAGAATCTTTTTGCTGAGCACTTTCAACGAGTGCTTCTAATCGTTCTTGAGGATAGGCGGCAATTAATTCTTCCACCACGTCCTGACCTATTTGGTCGAAGTCTCCGTAACGGACACCCTGGTCTCGCCATTTTCTTAACAAAATATAGTTTTCGTCATGGAGCTGCGCCTTTTCTCTTGCCTTTAAGAAGTATTCAGGCATTCCGAAGCGTTTTTCGGTCGTGCCATCGGTTAACTTCACTTGGAGGGGAATATCTTTAAACATTTGGACTTCTACTTTAATTTCACCGAAATGCTCGTTTACCCGGTTTTCTGTCTCGTTAGATTCGCCTGCCGCTTCTCCAAACGACTGACGGACTTGAGGGAGCAATACTTTCCAATCAAATTTGGCATTCCTTTCAACAGCCAAGAAATCAGCAACGTGATACACACCTTTGATTCCTTCTATTTGAAGGATTGCCTGAATGACAGGAGGAGCCTCTGTAGACGTTTCTTTTTTAAAATTATAGCTTTTCCCCATTGGCAGTTCTTGATCTAAAATAATTTTCATTGTATTCGGACTTGGCGTTGGTTCAATCGCCTTTATTTTCAACAAAATCACCTTATTCGTAAAATTTCTTTATTCGTTTTCCGCAAATTCAGCTAGATATGACCATCGTTCAATTAAATATTCGAGTTTTTCGTTCAATTCTGCTTCCTGTTTCATTAAATCCTGAGCTTTTGTGAAATCGCTGCCCGACTTCCCTAATTCCTCCGAAACTTCTTCGATCTTTGCCTCGGTTTTAGCAATGACCTCATCAATTTCTTCCCATTCTTTTTTCTCTTTAAAGGTCATTCTTTTCTTTTTTTCCTTTTCAGGAGCTTTAGGAGCTGGTGCCGAAACTTTCACAGCTTTCTCTGCTTCAAGAGCCGTTTCTTTCTCAAGATATTCTGTGTAACTTCCATAAAAGGAATCAATGATCCCTTCACCACGTAAAACAAGCAGCTGCTCAGCTACTTTATCAAGGAAATAGCGGTCATGGGAAACGGTAATCACCACTCCAGGGAATTCTTCGAGATAGTCTTCAAGGACGGTCAAGGTTTGTGTATCTAAATCATTAGTCGGCTCATCCAGTAAGAGAACGTTTGGTGCAGTCATTAAAAGCTTTAACAGGTAAAGACGACGCTTTTCCCCTCCAGACAACTTACGTATAGGCGTTCCATGTGTAAACGGAGGAAACAGGAACCGTTCAAGCATTTGGGCCGCCGAGATTGTCTTGCCATCCGATGTTTCCACAATCTCAGCAGTTTCCTTAATATATTCAATCATCCGTTTATTTTCATCCATGTCTTCGCTTTCCTGCGTATAATAAGCGATTTTCACGGTCTGTCCCATGATGAACTCACCTTTATCAAGGGGAATTCTTTGAGCGAGAATATTTAAAAGGGTTGATTTCCCCGCACCATTCCTGCCAATGATACCAATTCGATCGCCCGGCTTCACTAATAAATCAAAATGATTTAAGATTGTTTTTTCCGCATACCGTTTGGATCCATCCTTCAGTTCAAAAACCTGTTTGCCAAGTCTGCTGCCATTTAACGAAATATCAAGTTTCTCGCTTGAAGGCTTACCTGATGCAAGCTTTTCATCCAGTGCTTCAAAGCGTTGAATACGCGCCTTTTGCTTCGTTGTTCTTGCTTTGGCGCCGCGCCGGATCCACTCTAGCTCACGCCGGAACAGGTTTTTTCTTTTTTCAAAGGTAGCTGCTTCATTTTCTTCACGAATCGCCTTTGCTTCTAAAAAAGCCGCATAATTTCCTTTGTAGCTATATATATTGCCGCCATCTAATTCAAACATCCGATTGGCAACTCGGTCTAAAAAGTAGCGATCATGTGTGACCAGCAAAATCGAACCACTGTATCTGCTCAAATAATCCTCCAGCCATTTAACGGAATCAAAATCCAGATGGTTAGTGGGCTCATCAAGGATAAGTAAATCAGGTTCAGCAATCAATACCTGTGCTAAGGCGACACGTTTTTTCTGACCACCAGAAAGCTCACCAATTTTCTTTGTAAAATCCTCGATTCCCAATTTCATTAAAATCGATTTAGCATTCGTACTCGCATCCCAAGCATTTAGCGCATCCATTTGCTTTTGCAATTGAAAAAGTTGTTCCTGAACCTTTGTATCTGCTGGAGATTGATCCAGGTCCATTAATGTTTTTTCGTATTCCCGCATTAACTTTAAAATGGGCGCATCACCATGGAAGACTTGTTCGAGGACAGACTTGTCCGCATCCAATTCGGGCTGCTGGTCTAAATAAGAAATGGAATAATCCTTTGCAGTGATAATTTTACCTTCGTCAGCAACGTCAACACCTGCAATTATTTTTAATAAAGAGGATTTGCCTGTCCCGTTTATCCCGATCAAGCCTACCCGTTCCTTTTCACTAATCGTGAAGGTAATATCATTAAAGAGTTGTTTCTCCCCATAGGTTTTTGACACATTTTCAACTGTTAGCATTTTCATGAGTCTTGCCCATCCCATTCTTGGTAAAATTGTTCTAAAAATAAGACCATCATTTGGTGACGGCCTGAGGCCATATTTTTGGCAGCTTCTGTATTTAAAAGATCCCTTAATTTCAATAGTTTTTCGTAGAAATGATGGATGCTTGTCGATTTTCCTTTTCGATATTCTTCCAAACTCATTTCTTTTCTTACCGAAATGTTAGGATCGTAAATAGGCTGTCCTTTTTTCCCGCCATATGCAAACGCTCTGGCAATTCCAATTGCCCCAATGGCATCCAATCGATCAGCATCCTGAACAATCTTTGCTTCGATAGATTCTAGCGTGGTTTTTCTTCCGCCTTTATATGAAATCGATTCAATAATTTTTACGATATGATTTTTATCCGCATCCGTTATTGAGACTGAGCTTAAAAAGGATTCAAGTTTTTGATTGCCTTTTTCCGCACTTTCATTTAATTTTTCATCTGGTATATCATGCAGAAGCGCCGCCATTTCGATGATAAACGGATCTCCAGCTTTTTCTTCCGTGCAAATATGTAAAGCGTTTCGACGGACACGGTCAACATGGAACCAATCATGGCCTGTTGCATCTTCACCTAATTCATGTCGAACAAATTCTTCGGTTTGTTTTATGACCATTTAAAGCACCTACCTTCATCCTTGCTATTTTATCATGAATAAACCATAAAAAATAACCCCGAATGCTCGAGGTTATCAATCCAATCTTATTTGAAACCATTATGCCAGCTGATGCCCAAGGTATTTTCACCTGCATGGACACCAATGACTGCACCTAATGGGCAACCAACCACGTTTAATTCAGGAAATTGCTTACCAATTTCAGTTTTCCATTCCTCCGCATGTTCTTCATGTAGGCCATAAAGAATATACACCTCTTTAAATTGTTGCTTCTCATACGCCATCCTAAAGTAATCGAGGATTTTTTCCTTTGCCTTTTTCTCACTACGGACCTTTTCTTTTACGTTCAGCGCACCATCTTCAATCGATATGATCGGCTTTACGTTTAACAAGCTTCCCAGGAAAAATTGGACGCCTGTCATCCTGCCGCCGCGATGAAGCTGTTCCAGGCTGCCAACCAGAACATAGGTTTCATTCGTATCCCTAATCCGTTCCATTTCCTCAATGACCTCTTCAAGCACGGTGCCCGTTTCAAGCAGGTTCATCCCTTTTTTGAGTAAAGCCGACATAGGATAAGTAAGAATCTTCGAATCAAAGGTTGTTACTGGAATATTTACAAGGCTTGCTGCCTGCTCACTTGAGGATACTGTACCACTTAGTTTGCCTGAAAGATGGACACTGACGATTTGATCATAATCCTTTTCAAGCTGTTCATACAAAGCCTGGAATGCACCTATAGATGGCTGTGAGGTGGTGGGAGGATTTTTTAAATGTTTTAATCTTTCAAATAACTGTGTTGGAGTCAAATCAATCCCATCTGCATACACCTCTCCATCCAATACAATCGATAATGGAATGGAATACACATCTGGATGATTTATTAATTCACTATCTAAATAAGCAGTGCTATCTGTTACCCATGCTGTATTGACCAAGGCCATCTCCCCCTATTATTAGTATGTGGTCATAATACTAAGTTAAAACCATCGTACCTTTATTTTTGAATATTGTAAATATTTAATGTGTTAAATTAATCTGTTGATTTCCGCTCCAGGCGCGAGCGGTTCGCGGGCGGTTTGGGGAGCCACCTCGGCGCTTTAGCGCCTGCGGGGTCTCCCCTGTCCCGTACTCCCGCAGGAGTCTCGCGCCTTCCACTCCAATCAACAGTGTTAAAAAATCAACAGTGACCTTTAACACAGCCAATAATAAAAAATAAAACCGGCTGATTAGGCCGGTTTTACTGAAAGTAATGTCTCTATATCTTTTGCAATTTCACTTGGTTTTGTCTGAGGGGCAAAACGCTTAATGACGTTTCCATTTGCATCGACTAAAAATTTGGTGAAGTTCCACTTAATGGTATTAAGGCCTAACAAACCAGGAGTTTGCTCCCTTATGTATCTAAACAATGGATGGGTATAAACCCCATTAACATCCACCTTTGCAAACATTGGGAACGTTACACCATAATTTAATTCGCAAAAGGATTTAATTTCTTCCTCACTGCCAGGGTCTTGGTTCATAAATTGATTACAAGGGAACCCAAGAATTTCTAACCCCTTATCCTTATAGGTTTCATAAAGTTCTTGCAGGTCCTTAAATTGAGGGGTGAAACCACATTTGCTTGCCGTGTTTACAATAAGTACAACTTTCCCTTCATATTGCTTAAGCGAAATCTCTTGTCCATCAATCGTTTTAGCGCTAAACTGATAAATTGTCATCCTTTACCCCCTATTTCCTGTCACCACAAATGCCTGCAGCTGTTCCATTGTGGTGACCATAAAATCAGTCATTTCAATCAAATCATCCATTTGCTCTTCACCAATTATTCTTTCAAAATCAATCGCAATAGTATTTTTGATTTTTCTAGGTTTGTTTAAAGGATTATATTCTACAGATTGAGTAATTTTCCTCTTTTCGCCCCAAATATCTAAAAATATTGTTTCAATCGCTTGAAAATCTGAGGGATTTTCCAAATGTTCGAGGAAAAATTGCAATTTAACATAGCTTCCGGCAAGCTTTTCTGGCAGTGAGCTGGGCAAGAGCTCAGCTGCCAGATTAACAAGCTTGGATTCCATTTCAATTTTGGCAGTAACAGTACCTGCTGGCAATTGAAAGGATAGGTCAAACGAACGCGACATTTTTGCCATGTTTATGATATCATTTCGGTCTGTAATAATGATTTCACCGCTTAGGTCAAAGTCATAAAGCGCACCTTCAATAACTACTTTGATATTATCAAAGGCAGTAGGATCAAACATCTCATTTCTCTCCTTTAGAAAAGGCCTAACGCATTGCCGTTTTCATCCACATCCATATTCAATGCTGCTGGTTTTTTGGGAAGTCCCGGCATTGTCATTACTTCTCCTGTTAAGGCAACGATGAATCCAGCGCCAATTGATGGTTTAAATTCCCGGACCGTTACAGTGAAATCCGTTGGTCTCCCTAACTTGGAAGGATCGTCAGATAAGGAATATTGTGATTTTGCCATACAGACAGCTAAACTGGACCAGCCGAATTTTTCAAAATCCAGCAATTGTTTTTTCGCTTTTGGGGAGAACTCAACATCCCTTCCCCCATATACCTGCTGGACGATTGCCCTTACCTTTTTTTCGATGGAATCAGAGAGGTCATATAAAGAGTGGAACTTATTTTCCTCCTTATCAATGACGGATAAAACTTTTTCAGCAAGCTCAATACCGCCTTCCCCGCCCTTTTCCCAAACCTCTGTTAAGGCAACCGGAACGTTTTCGCGTTTACACCACTCTAATAAAGTCTCCACCTCTTGGTCAGTATCAGAGACAAATTTATTAATTGCCACCACAATTGGCAGTCCAAAGCTTTTAATGGTTTCAATGTGTTTCTGCAAATTCGCAAATCCAAGCGTTAAAGCAGGAATGTTTTCTTTCGATAATTCCGTTTTCGCAACACCGCCATGCATTTTCAAAGCCCGGATTGTCGCCACAATGACAACCGCTTCCGGTTTTATGCCGGCACTTCTGGATTTTATATGTAAAAATTTCTCAGCTCCTAAGTCAGCACCAAAGCCCGCTTCGGTAATGACATAATCGGCAAGATTGGTCGCAGCCGTTGTAGCAATCACACTGTTGCAGCCATGGGCGATATTTGCGAACGGCCCGCCGTGAATTAGGGCAGGAGTATGTTCAATGGTTTGGACAAGATTTGGTTTTACCGCATCTTTTAATAACAAGGCTAAGGCTCCTTCAACACCTAAATCACCCACTGTAACAGGTTCCCTATTGTATTTATAGGCAACGACCATTCGTGATAAGCGTAATTTTAAATCCTTTAAATCAGTAGCTAAACAAAGGACTGCCATAATTTCCGAGGCAACTGTAATATCAAAGCCATCTTCTCTCGGTACACCCTGCAGAGGACCGCCAAGGCCGATTATCACTTTTCTTAAGGCCCGATCGTTCAAGTCAACAGCCCGTTTCCAAACAATTCTCCGCTGATCGATCTCAAGTTCATTTCCTTGTTGGAGATGGTTATCTATAAGAGCTGCAAGGGCATTATTTGCCGTCGTAATCGCATGTAGATCTCCCGTAAAATGCAAGTTGATGTCCTCCATCGGAAGAACCTGTGAATATCCTCCGCCAGTGGCCCCGCCTTTTATTCCCATTGTTGGTCCTAATGATGGCTCGCGCATCGCAATCATTGCTTTCTTGCCAATACGATTGAAGGCATCCCCCAATCCAACAGTTACGGTCGATTTACCTTCACCCGCCGGTGTAGGATTAATCGAGGTCACAAGAATAATTTTTCCGCTTTCTTTTGTCTTGATTTTGGCTAAAGCTTCATTCGAAATTTTCGCCTTATATTTTCCAAACAGCTCAAGATCATCTTCTTCTAAACCAATTTTTTTGGCGATCTCGATAATTGGCTGCATTTTTGATTCTTGGGCAATTTCAATATCGGACTTAACTGTTGTTTTCATTACCACCATAATCCCCCACATTTCAGCATTTAGAATAACTACGACTATATTGTATCAAAAAAGCGTTTTCATACCGAATGTTAATTATGAACAAATTATTATCTTTGCTGAATATATAATAATGTTTATAATAAAAAATAATGAATTTTTTAAATATTCATTGACGGACAACGGTGAACCGTTGTAATAATAAATATATTATTTTAATAATAAAGGGGTTGGTCACTTGCCTATTAACATTCCACAGCAACTGCCTGCACGGGAAATTTTAGAGCAGGAAAATATTTTTATCATGGACAATGAGCGTGCTACAAGTCAGGACATCAGGCCATTAAATATACTCATTTTAAATTTAATGCCTGAAAAGGAAAAAGCGGAAACACAGCTGTTAAGATTATTGGGTAATTCACCCCTTCAGGTGAATGTTAAATTTTTAAAAACAGACTCTTATGAATCTACAAACACAAGTAAACAGCATCTTGAACAGTTTTACACTACCTTTCCGCAAATTCAAAACCAGAAATTTGACGGGATGATCATTACTGGTGCCCCAGTTGAACTTTTAGAGTTTGATCAAGTGAAGTATTGGTCTGAACTAAAAGAAATTATGGATTGGACTAATAAAAATGTAACTTCCACTTTACATATTTGCTGGGGCGCGCAGGCAGCACTTTACCACCATTATGAGATTGATAAATTTGAATTGTCTCGTAAATGTTCTGGCATTTATGCTCATCGAATTTTCGAACAAAATGATATTTTACTTAGAGGGTTTGATGATCAATTTTATGCCCCTCATTCACGGTATACAGATGTATCTATTGAAGCGATTAAAAGGAATCCGAAACTAAAGCTGCTAGCTGCTTCCGAGCAGGCAGGGGCCTTATTAATTGCTTCAAGAGATAGAAAGCATGTTATGATTACTGGTCATTTAGAATATGAATCTGATTCACTTGCACAGGAATACGATCGCGATCTCCACAAAGGATTAGAGATTCATATGCCTGAAAACTACTTTCCAAATAATGACCCAACCCAGCCGCCAATCAACCGCTGGCGTTCCCATGGCCACCTATTCTTTTCAAATTGGCTTAATTATTATGTCTATCAGGAAACCCCATTTAATTGGGATTAGAAAGCATCGGCGTTTGCCGGTGCTTTTTGGTTTATTTTGCGTAAGATATAGAAAGAATATATCGAAAAGGAGGAATAATCGTGGAGACAATAGTCGCATTGCATCGTAATCATTCTGGTGAGATTATCAGCTTTGTCACTTCTGAAGGACGGATAATATCCTATCGGAAGGCTTTATTGGAGGCAGAAACGGGTCAAATCCATGGAATATCATCCGTTCAAGGTGCTGATGGAACAATATCGTTAACACCAGAGTCCTCTCAGTCATTCGACGATTATCCGAACTTATTTTAAAAGCACCCGGCTTCGGCCAGGTGCTTCTTTTAATTTTGTTCGTTTTGTTTTTGAATTTCTTTCAATGCTTCCATCCGGTTCGAATCCTCTTCAAAAAACTGAACTAAGTCCCCGATTCGGTCGATGGAATCCCAGCTTAAATGATGCTCGATTCCCTCGACATCAACATAAATGTTTTCATCTTTAACTCCAATAATTTTTAGAAACTGTTCAAGCAGTTCGTGTCTAAAAACAAGCCGCTTGCCAATTTTATTGCCTTTTGGGGTCAAACTGAGTCCTCTATATTTTTCATACACCAAATACTCATCTTTATCCAGCTTTTGAACCATTTTTGTTACTGAGGAGGGATGTACAGATAACGCTTCGGCAATATCAGAGACTCTCGCGTATCCTTTTTCTTCAATCAAATTATAAATTTGTTCAATATAATCTTCCATGCTCGGTGTTGGCATCCCTTACCCTCCATTGTCCATCATCATTAAAAGTTTACTATAGATAAAAACGAGTGACAAGGCTATTTATCTCTGAAACAAATCCCACGGTCATTTATTTTGGTGCAGGCTCAGCAAAAATAAATTTAATTTTTTGCTCCTTTTCATCGAGATAAAGCTTTGCATTAAAGGTTTTATCTTTAGTTGTAAATCCCTCAATCAGTTCTGTTGTGCCTTCTTTAAGAAGCATTTTAATATTCTTTTGGGTTATGTTCTTTCCAAGAATTTTTTTGGAAATGGTAAAATCGCACTTATTATTTTTATAATTAGAGCAGCCATAAAAGCTGCCTTTATCGACAATCGACCCATCACATTTCTTACAAGGACCTAGTTTTGTATAACTTCGGGTCTTTGTTGTTTTCTTCCCTGGGGTAAAATTTTCCTTCACGTCATCTGAAAAGGACCAATTATTAGCTTGACCAGTTCCGGATGTTATTAAGTGCAATACCATCTTTTTTGTCTGTTCCATAAATTGCTTCGGTGAAGCGGAGCCGTCTGATATTTCTTTTAGCTTTTGCTCCCACTTTGCTGTCATTTCCGGTGAGGCAAGTACCTCTTGACCAATGGCACCGATTAATATTTTAGCCTTGGCAGTGGCATACACTAAATTTTTGGTTACTTCAATATAATGCCGGTCCTTCAGCATCGTAATGATACCTGCTCTAGTTGCCTCAGTCCCGAGTCCTTCCGTCTTCGCCAAAATTTTCTCTAATTCTTTATCCTCAATATGTTTGCCAGCCGTTTTCATTAAGGTTATTAACTGCCCTTCTGTATAACGCTTTGGAGGCTGTGTTTGGCTTTCTTTCACTTCTACTTTTTCGGTAATTCCTTGCTCCCCTTTTGCTAGCTGCGGCAGGGCAGGGTCATCATCATGGTCTTTCGGTTTTAGGACCTTTCTCCAGCCTTCTTCAATTTGAACCTTTCCCTTCGAGATAAACTCTGCTCGTCCATCTACAAGGGTTGAAACGGTGGTATATTCGAAAATGGCTTTCTTGTAATGAATTGCTAGAATACTTTTAACCACTAAATCATATATTTTTCGCTCGTCCGGGTCTAACTTTTCAATATTTGGAATTTGCTCTGTTGGAATGATGGCATAGTGATCTGTCACCTTTTTTTCATTTACATATCGTTTATTATCTGCAATTGAGGAAATCGGCAATGGGAAAAAGCCTTGGTAATCTTTTAGCTGACCCAATTTATTGAGAATTTCCGGGAAGGTGCCCGCTTCCTCCTTTGTCACATAACGTGAGTCAGAGCGTGGGTAAGAAACATTTCCTTTTTGGTAGAGTTTTTGCAAAACATCCAGCGTTTTTTTCGGCGGGAACTTAAATAATTTATTGGCCTCTGCCTGGAGAGTAGAAAGATTATATAACAAAGGCGGGAAAAATTCTTTTCGCTCGGAGATCACGTCCGCAACTTCAGCCGGCTTGCCTTGGCAAAATGCAGCAACCTTTTCGGCCAGATCCTTTTTATTTACACGAGTTTCACCATCATTCTGCCATTTCCCAATGTACCTTTTTTCATTTATAAAGAAATGAGCCAGAACCTCCCAAAACGGTTCAGACTTAAAATTTTCTATTTCTAATTCCTTCTTAACGATTAAAGCTAATGTAGGTGTCTGAACTCTTCCAACCGAAAATACATCCGAAAAACCTTGTTTTTGAAGAAGCAGACTGTAAAGTCTGGATGCATTCATCCCAACCACCCAGTCTGCACATGCACGTGTATAGGCTTCAAAAAATAAGCTTCGTGTATCGTTTTCATCGAGCAGCTTATTAAATCCTTCTCGAATGGCATTCGCGGTTAAGGATGAAATCCAAAGCCTTTTCATTGGCTTATGGCATTTTGTTATTCTTAAAATATTGCGGATAATCAACTCCCCTTCACGCCCAGCATCACCGGCATGAATAATTTCCGTTACCGCAGGATTTGAAACTAGCTTTTTAATAACCGCAAATTGTTTAGCCTTATCTTTCGTAACTTCATATTCAAACTGTTCTGGAATGATCGGCAAATTATCCAAGGACCACTTTTTCCAGCTAGGCTGATATTTTTCCGGAGGAACTAATTGGCAAATGTGGCCAATTGCCCACGTTACATAGGCACCATTTGAAAAAAGTTCATTTGGAAAAATTTCAATAAAGCCGCTTTGTTTTTTATGCTTAAAGATGGAAGCCAGCGTTGAACCTTGATCTGGTTTTTCAGCAATAATTAGCTTCATAATAATTGTCCCCTTTTGATTAAACATCTCCGCTTTCATTTTACCTATATCGAACTATCCCCGTAAAGTAATAATCATATCCATAAAAAAACCTTTCCGGTGAGATAGCCGGAAAGATTTACGTTTATCCATGATCTACTGAATATACCAATTTTCTTCTGAAATAATATTTGAAACGGTTAATATAAATGATGGAATTCTTTCTACATTAAAGACAATCGCACCGATATTCCTGTTAAACATAATAAATGCATCCCCATGCGAGAAATTTCCAAGTTTATCACTAATCTGCTGCAAGGACATCAAAACTGCCTGTTTTTCAGCTGCCTCAATCGTGATCTGTGGTGAGAATCTTAAGATCCATTCGTCTCCGTCAATCGAAAATCGATACATGACATCCCCACCAAACATGTATAATTTATTAATTAAACATATGAAAAAGTAGGAATTTTATGTTATGAATTGGATAAAAAACCGCTGCCATTCCTTGACTGTCCATTTCCCTTATTGTATATTTAAAGCATCATGAACCGAACATGATAATATTCATCTTTGGCACCAATAGGGGTGTCTTGAAAGGCTTAGGAGGAAGAAGTACATGCAAAACGGTAAAGTAAAATGGTTTAACAATGAAAAAGGTTTTGGTTTTATCGAAGTTGAAGGCGGCGACGATGTATTCGTACACTTCAGCGCTATCACAGGCGAAGGCTTCAAATCATTAGAAGAAGGCCAAGAAGTTTCTTTCGAAATCGTTGAAGGAAACCGTGGACCACAAGCATCTAACGTTGTAAAACTATAATCCTAATAATAACCATTCAGGGCTGACGATTTCGTCAGCCTTTTTAATTCGTCAGTTTTTTCCCATACTCCTTCAGCTTTTCTCCAACGGTGCATTGTGATATACAAAAACGGTGTGCTGCCCTCCGACCGCCTTCTTTTTTCATATAATGATGCAAAAAACAGCCTTCACAGTAATGATTTATCATGTGTTCGACCTGAATTAAGAGCTCTTTTCTAGCTTGATCCTTCACTAATTCCGTGCACCCCCAATCTTATAGGATTAATGTTTTGGCAAAGATTTCTTTTCCTTCAAGTGCTTGAGTAGCCAGTTTATCTGCCTCTTTATTATCTTTTCTTGGAATGACCGTGTATCTTGGCATAAGACCAAGTGCTTTGATTTTTTCCTCGATTCGATCAAGCCAGCGGTTTAACGATGGTTCATAGCACGGCCACTCCCCTTCAAGCTGTTTTATCACAACCTGGGAGTCCCCCTTGAATTCACAGGATAAATGTTTAACGCCTAAATCCTCTAAAATATTTAAAGCATAATAAAAGGCAGCATATTCGGCTTCATTGTTAGTTTCCATTTCATTAAATCGCTCATTAGCGCGAATCCGATATTTCTTCTTCCCTTGATTAAAAAAGATAACCGCTCCGAGACCTGCTTCATTTGTTTCCTTTTGAAAGCCGCCGTCAAAAAACACAGTAATATCATGTGGATCCTCTTCGATTTCTGTTAACAGTTTTCTCATTTCCTTTAAAATCCAAGACGTTCCTTTTTCATCATAAAAATACAAATCCGTTATTTTCCCAGAGCGCTCCAAATCCTCTCCTATCTCAATGGCATTTTCTCCAGAAACCCAATCAGATGAGAATTGGACTTTTTCATTACTTTTTAATTTATGATACCACTCGAGCCTATATTTCATTGTTTTCAGTCCTTCATGAAATTTTCATTTACCATTATATATATTCCTTTTTATCATACCCACTTGTGCCATATAAAAAATATTTTCCTGCAGAACTGTTTTAATATATGGTAAAATTTCATTATTACATTGATGGAGGAATCGTAAATTGATTGAGGTCTACATTGATGGCGCCAGTGCCGGTAATCCTGGTCCTAGCGGTGCAGGTATTTTCATTAAAGAAAACGGAATAGTTGAAAAATATTCAATTCCCCTCGGAGTTATGTCAAATCATGAAGCGGAATTTCACGCTTTTATTAAAGCGTTAGAGGTTTGCTTAGAAAAGGGATTTGCCGACTCTGTTGTTTCCTTTCGGACTGACTCCGAATTAGTTAACAAGGCTGTTGAAAAGGAATTTGTCAAAAACAAACTTTATTCTCCTTTGCTTGAAACGGCATTGCAATTAGCTAAACGGATTGATTTATTTTTTATGAAGTGGATACCAAGTGCTGAAAACAAAACAGCTGATGAGCTTGCCAGACAGGGCATTCAAAAAAATGAAATTTGGGAGTAATCAACACCATGAAAAAACCTATCTATGCTGATTTAAGTTTGCTTCTTGTCACATTAATATGGGGAACTACTTTTGTTTTAGTGCAAAATGCCATCACCTTTCTCGCCCCCTTTGCTTTTAACGGGATCCGATTCTTCATTGCAGCAATATTACTCATTATTTGCCTGCTTATTTTTGAGAGAAAACAATTACAATTTTTGAATTTCAAATTAATTAAATCAGGGGTTCTTATTGGTTTTTGGCTGTTCCTTGGCTATGTGACCCAAACAATCGGCCTATTATATACGACCACCTCAAAGGCTGGATTTATCACAGGATTAAGCGTCGTATTAGTTCCATTATTTTCAATGTTTTTATTAAAGCAAATGCCCAGCCGGAATGCGTTATTAGGTGTGATTACCGCCACACTTGGATTGTTTCTGCTGACCATGACGGATGTAAGTTCATTAAATATCGGCGATGGATTTGTTTTTATTTGTGCGATTAGTTTTGCTATGCATATCATTTTTACTGGTAAATTTTCAAGCAAGTATCCATCACTTTTATTAACTGTCATTCAGATTACAACCGTTGCCGTTTTATCTATGATCTCCTCATTTCTTTTTGAGGATTGGCAAAATTCCTTTAACATGACTAGTTTATTATCGAATTCAGTGATCCTTGCTTTAATTATCACAAGTGTTTTTGCCACTGCTATGGCCTTTTTCATTCAAACCAATTTCCAAAAATATACCTCAGCAACAAGGGTTGCTCTAATTTTCGCAATGGAACCGGTTTTTGCTGCAATTGCTGGCTATCTATGGGCCGATGAACGCCTCTCCGTTAGTGCATTGTTTGGCTGCATACTTATTTTTATGGGAATGATCTTTGCGGAGATGCCGGTTAACAAAATCCCTTTTCTTAAAAAGAATAAGAGTATTGAAGGATGAAAAAACTCCCTTTTCCATTTCGGAAGGGAGTTTTTTTCTTTATAAAGCAAGCAGTTCTTTTTCTTTAATAAACTTTATGGCACCGCTTCTGGTTTTAATCCTATTTGAAGCTAATGTTTCCAGCAATGAAACATAAAAACTGCCATCAAAGCTTTTTTGCGCTTTTAAAGTCATTTCAATAGCCGTATTGATGATTTCATCGGAAGCATTTGTATAATGTTTCCCGAAAAAAATAAAGCCAATGGCATCCTCTTGAAACTGAAATCCCTTACCTTTCAAGAAGTGTAAATAATCTTCCACCGTCCGCATTTACGTTCCATCCCTCTCCCTGCAGTCTAAAAGCGTCCCTTTAGAATCTTAACGTAAATTTGGGGATTTTTCTATTCTTTTTTGTACATTTATGGCCTAAAATTCCCACTAATACCCCTAGAAGTGCTCCGCCAATTACTTCTTCTGGCTGATGACCTAACACTTCTTTCAGCTTCTTGGGTTTCTCTTCTTTAAATTCTACACTTTCATCTTTTTGAATCTTTTCAATTAAATCATTCATTGAGTTCACCTTTAAGGTTAGCTCCCCAGTTTGCCGTCTTACCCCTTGGGCATCGTACATGACAATCAGCCCATACACAAGGGATAAAGCAAAATCAACCGTAGGAAGACCACGCTGCAAGGCAATATACGTTGTTAAGGTTGATACGCCCGCTGAATGAGAACTAGGCATCCCGCCTGTCCCAAAAAAAAGCTCAGGACGCCATTCCTTCTTTTTAAAATAGTGGATAGGAATTTTCACACCCTGTGCTAGTCCAATGCTAAAAAGGGCTAAATAAACACCTTTGTTCATTTTATCACCTCTGCCCTTATTGTTAGGAAGCCTGAGTTTTATTATTCCTTATGGAAATACTAACAAAATGGGAGGTGATTGTTTATGGGTAAAAAAGTCGGGGCAAGTCGAGGTGTTAAAGCACACGGTGTGAATCCACAAGGATACGGTCAGGATGCAGAATTTGCTGAGGAACCGAAAAGTAAATTAGAAAATGCAGCCAAGAAGAAAAATACAAAATAATGAAAAATCTGGCTGCCCACATACAGGCAGCCAGATTAATCTTACTTGTTTTTAGGAAACATATGCTTCATCAAGCGGAAGCAAACGCTGCACGCCACGAAGCTCTAATTCCATTAATTTATTTAAAGCTTTTTCTTTTTCAATTCTCAGTCCAGCTTCTTCTAGGGTACAGCTTACAGGAACATCGCATTTAATTTCTGCGAGCTTCCTCGATAGATGAAGCATTTCAAGATCCTGTTCAATTTTCGTTTTGTTGGATTTAGAAAGCCTGTCCAAGTTTGCGATTATTCCCTCAACATGTTCAAATTCCTGCAATAGCTTTAATGCCGTCTTTTCACCAATTCCTTTAACTCCTGGATAATTATCACTAGGGTCACCCATTAAAGCTTTTAAATCAATCATCTGCCTTGGAGTAATTCCTTTTTCTTCCCAAAAGGTTTGCGGCGTGTGTACATGGTAATTCCCATAGCCTTTTTTCAACAGGACGACGGAGATTCTCTCATCAAGGAGTTGAAGGATATCTTGATCACCCGTCAAAATCGAAACCTGTGCATATTCTTTGGTTTGATTGGCAATGGTTCCGATGCAATCATCTGCTTCATACCCTTCTAGTCCAATATTAGGTATGTCAAATGAGGCAACGACCTCTTTTACTAAATCAAATTGCGGGATAAGTTCAACAGGAGCCTCGCCGCGGTTCCCTTTATATGCATCAAATAACTCTGTTCGAAAGGTTTTACTGCCCATATCCCAACAAATGGCAAGGTGGGTTGGTTTAAAAGAAGATACGGCGGTAAATAAATGCTTAACAAAGCCATGAATTCCATTTGTCGGAATTCCTTTAGAATTTATCATAAATTGCCCTGTAACCGACGTTGCATAAAAAGCACGGAATAACAAGGCCATTCCATCAACTAGCATAAGTGAAGGTTTTTGAATATTGTTCATTTTTGACCTCCTAAAATTGTTGGTAGAAAAACAACACGTTCACCATTATAACATAATCTAAGGTCAAAATTTATTCTATTTTATTTTCTTCATAGGAAATCCAGTCGCTATAACTTCCAACGTAAAGCTTTACATTGTTATACCCGGCTTCCATTAAAGAAAGAAAGTTTGGTGTAGCAGTTACCCCAGAGCCGCAGTAAACAATAATTTTCTTGTCTGCCCCAACATCCGAGAACCGCTCTTTTTGTTCTTCCTCCCCTTTATAGCTTCCATTATTTAAACCAGCCATCCAAGGTTTATTTATTGCCCCCGGAATATGGCCTGCTTTCTTATCAATGGGTTCTTCAATGCCTAAATACCGCTTTTCTTCACGTGAATCGATTAAAACGACTTTTCCGTTTTTCCCTAAAGCTACTTCTTTCACTTCCTCAATGTCCGCCATTATTTCCGGCTTTAATTGGATTTGAAACTTTTCTTTCTCAAATGAGGGCAGATCCGTAGTTGTTGGATAATTAACTTCCAGCCACTGCTTATAGCCCCCATCTAGGACATAAACCTTTTCATGTCCTAGATAACGGAGAAGCCACCAAAACCGGCCAGCATATGCACCTTCCCCATTATCATAGGCGACAATCACCTTTTCACCATCAATTCCTGCAGTTTCCAGTTTATCGACAAATTCAGTTAAATCTGGCAGTGGGTGTCGCCCGCCATGCTCACAGACAGGGCTTGATAGATCTTTTTCCAGATCAAAATAGACAGCTCCAGGTAAATGGCCAGCTAAATATTCTGCTCTTCCTTTCTCAGTATCAGCTAATGAAAACCGGCAATCCACAATTCTTACATTACTAGCTTGTAAATTTTTTTGTAACCATTCTTTATCCAGGATAAACTTCAAGATCTTCCCCCCATTTTGATATTATTTTTGTAATTGCTCCTGAATTCTGGTCAAAAGTTCAATGGAGACTCCACCTTCTAATGCTGCAAGGAGGCCTTGGTAATAATCCTTTACCTGCTCCTCCATTTGACTTAACAAACGGCTAAATTCAATTGCTAATTTTCTATCATAATGTCCCTTTAAACGAATTGTTTCCTGCTTTAGATATTCATCTGCAAGAGGATTTAAAGTATTATAAAGCTCCTCACTCATCAACTTCTTCTCATTTTTTTCGAAAAATGATTTTGGATTTTTAAAATACGACATTGCTTTAGAAAGCTGCTGATTATTTAAGCGAGAAAAAGCTGTTTGAAAATCAATATCCTCTCCATGCACAATTTCAAACGTTGAAAAAGAAAGGTCTTGATTTACTTCAAGAAACTTCCTGGTAACTGCTGATTGATAATCAACAAAACGTTTTTCGATAAACCTGTCTAATCTTACGGTTGTTGCCCTCATTTCCTGTGCTAAATCAAAGCCAAGGCTTTCTAGAAATTCATCCAGTGCACCCTGCAATGCCTTTTTCAAATTGCGGCCATCGTCTCTTAGAGTTGAAGGATTAAATGCTTCTTTAAAGAAATCGCCAAATCTTAAGAATACTCGTTGTTTGATGTAATAAACTAATTCATCCGCTTCTTGGTTTAATCGGCCTTGAATAGCCTCATTTGTTTGTTTTTCAAACAATCCCTGAATAACTGTCTTTTGTTTTTCGATCTCAAGCCGTTTTTGTTCCTTAATTGACTTGTCTTCTTTTGAATTTTGAATGAGCTTGTTCACTAAACTCTGAACACGAGATAACTCCGTTTCTGCAGAAGAAACAGTCATTTCTGTTAAGTCATTTGTAATGAATTGATAAAACGCTTCTTCAAAATTTGCCATTCCAGAGCTTCCATCATGTGTTGGATTGGTTTTCTCTTTTAAAGCCAACAGACTCGATAAAGAATAGAGGTGCGGATTTCTTATGCCATATTTAACAAGCTGTTCTCCTACATAAGCGGCCACTGCCTCCTTTTCTGCTTCATTTTCAGCAAGGTCGATGGCATTAATTAAGAAGAACATTTTATCCATCTGAAATGATTCTTTGACACGCCCGAGCTGGATCAAAAATTCACGGTCTGCTTTTGAAAAAGCATGATTGTAATAAGTGACAAACAGGATAGCATCTGAGTTTTTAATATAATCAAAAGCGACACCTGTATGACGGGCATTAATGGAATCAGCTCCTGGAGTGTCCACAAGAGTAATGCCTTTCCGTGTTAACTCGCAATCATAATAAAGCTCTATCCATTCGACGTAGCAGGATTTTTCCTCTTTTGCAACAAACTCTTGAAACTCGGATAAATCTGTTTCCATGATAGTCCCAAGTTGATTAACAAATGTATCATAGCCCTTATTAAAGGCTTGCAGAAAAGCAAAATGAGTCTTTTCCAAAACTCCTACTTGACCTTCTCCGAGCATAATTTGATTAATTCTCTTAGAGGCCTCTGCAAAACTGTCAGCATGAAACTCAAAAACCTTCAATGAGCGATTAACATCATCGAGCATGGTGGTTTTTTCTTTAAATTTCACTAATACTGTTCCATGTGGGTTTTCATTTGTTACTGGTTTGATTTTATTAATGGCAGCCGTTGTCGGATTTGGCGAAACGGGCAGCACTTTTTCACCCATCAAGGCATTGGCAAAAGAAGATTTTCCTGCACTAAATGCACCAAACAAGGCTACTGTAAATCCCTTATTATTTAATCTATTTGCTTTTTCGACTAATTCTAGTGAGAGCTTGTTAAAACCGGGCAGATTTTGAATCAGCTTTGAAGTATGGTGCAAGCGATCAATGGTAACTTGCAAACGATTTTCTGCAATTGGCTGAAACGATTTTGCTTCCTTAAGAGGAAGATTCTCTGCCTGGACTGAAGGGACAGGCTTGGTGTTGTTATTTACAACGATGGTTTCTCCTTCAGATTTGATCAATTCGTATTCTTCTACTTCCCTTTGGCTAATCAAGTGATAAAAATCTTCCTTTAGGTCTTCTGATTGGGTTAGCTTCTCTGAAATGAGTTTTTCGATACTCATCAAGGTTTGTTCAGAATTGGTTATTTCTGATAAGGCGTTTACGTATTTCTCAACATTGCTATATTCCTTTTCGAACTGGTTCTTTATTTTGATATTTTGTTCTGTTAAAGAATCCAAGTAACGAGCCTTAAATTCACTTAATTGATTTCTCGCAATCTTTTTAATTTCATTTGCGACATCCTCTGTATAATGGAGAAGATATTCTCCTGATAAACGGGCACCTGCTTTAACTGTTTTCTGTAAACTTTCAAGCGGGACTGGGACCGAAAATCCCTGAGCCAAACTTAGAAGTTCCCCATGATCAAGCTTGGTTTCCTTCAAGGTCCGCAGTAAATATTCCCGTAAATGCCACTCAAGCTGGGATTTCGTTTTATCAAGAATATCTTGATAAAAGCGGTTCAACCTTGCTTCCCTCTCCTCTTGGGTTTTTTGTTTGGAGAAGAGGAATCCAACCTTAAATTCCGGCTGACACGATTCTAAATAGCCTTCGGCCAAATGCCTTGTTTGAAACGGCATGAGATAGGCATTTTTCATAATTTGGGCTATTTCATGATCGAAATCATCATCCTTATCACCCACTCCTCCTTTTATTTTCTTTAAATCGGAAGTGATATTTTGATAGGATGCTGACAATGTCTGTTTTTCTTGATCGGGTAACTCACTTAATAATTCCATTGCCGGAGCAAGCTTCTCTTCTTCTGCTTTTTTTAAGTCTTCAAGATGGTCTTGGGTGATTTTTTTCAAAGAATGAAAAATAGATGGGAGCAGAAATTGATCCTTTGCCGCTAATCTTTCAGCAATGAATTCCTGAAGATCGAGAAATTCATTTAATGGGTTGTCCTTATACTTTAAGGAAGTATAAAAAATCCTCGCAGGCTTTACACCCCATGAAGCAAACGAATCGACAACACTTTTTTGGAACTCTGAAAAACTTAATTCTTCATCTTTATGCTTATCGATTTGGTTGATGACCAAATATACTTCTTTACCAGCTTCGGTAAGCTCTTTTGTAAACAAAAAGTTTAACTCCGCTTGGACATGATTATAGTCCATCACATAAAAAATAAGATCGGCGAGATGAATCGCTGATTCGGTTGCTATTCGGTGAGCATCATCAGCTGAATCGATACCAGGAGTGTCCATAATCACCGTATTAGGCGGTAAATGGGAATCACTGTGGCTAATCTCAATTTCCTCAATTTTGTCTCCGTCTTTGCAATAGTTTTTGACCAATTCATAATCATACGGGGCTAAATAAAGCCTTGGCTTTTCATTTTTGAAAAAGACTTTGGCGTATTCCTCCCCAGATTTTACTTTCACTAGGTTAGCGCTTGTTGGTATTGGGCTTGATGGAAGCAAATTTTCGCCGACGACCTGGTTGATCATCGTCGATTTTCCGGCAGAAAAATGACCGCAAAAGGCAATCGTAAACTCACGATTTTCTAATTTGTTGGCCAGTTGTTTCACCTTTTCTGCATGCTGCAGTTCCTCTTGTCCCAATAAATACTCATATATAGAAACAATTTTTTGTTTTAGTGTTTGCATCGTTTCATTTGGATTAGCTGTTTTAATCATTTCTTATATACCCCTTAATATCATGATGATAAGTTTTATTTTATACGATAATTCAAACTTTTCCTATCTTGACACTAGAAAAAACAAAAAAAACCAAGGCTAACACCTTGGCTTTCTTTTAAATCCTATTAATGTGTAACATTTTTTAAAACGTGCTTCATGACAAATGCATAAATTAAAACAGTTCCGCCCACAAAAGCAAAAGTCATTTGTGACACCTTCCTTAACAGACTCTCAGCTGAGAATGATTTTCATCGTTAATTAAATAGTAGCATAGCTGATAATGATTTTCAATATCTCTTATGAATTGTCACAATTATTTAACAAACTTTGGAATGAAACGATGGCAGTCCTTAAAGGTTCCTTCATATTCTGTTAAACTTTTTAGAGCATTTTCTTCCTCGCGAATTCGTATAGCCAGCATAATGGCATTGAAAATCATAAAAAGAAAAGCTGTCAAATAGGCAGAAAACAAGGCTGGAATAACTAATAATTCGACTGTGACAACAAAATAATTCGGATGTTTCATATAACGGTAAGGCCCTTTCCGAATAGCTGGAGCATCAGGCATGACAATTATTTTTGTATTCCAAAATCTTCCTAATGAAGCGATAACCCAAATTCTAAAAAACTGGGCAAGAACAAATATAATGAGTATCCACGGCCAAACAATAGACAATCCTCGATTGAATAACAGCTTTTCCAAAAATAAACTGATAAAAAACAAGCTGTGCATTAGTACCATAAAACGGTAATGTCCTTCACCAAATTCAATGGCTCCACGCTGCATCATCCAAGATTCATTGTTTTTCGCAACCATGAGTTCCACAATCCGTTGAAATATGATGAAGCTAAATAACAGTGAAAAAGGAAGGATATCCTTCATTTAATTCCACCTCAATAGAAGTAATTCTGAGCTAAATCCTGGACCAAGGGCGGTGCAGAGCCCAATGGATCCTTCAGAAATATCCATCTCCATATAACGCTTTAAAACGTATAAAATGGTTGCAGAGGACATATTCCCATACTGTTTTAATACTTCAAGAGATACTTCCGTCATTTTAGGGGGAATTTCTAATGACTTTACATAGGCATCAATAACTTTTTTTCCACCTGGATGGGCGATAAAATAGTCAATTTGCTCAAGCGTCAATTCGTTTTCCAGCAAAAACCCACTAACATTTGGTTTAAGCCAATCTTCAATGATATGGGGGATATCACGTGAGAATACGACATACAAGCCAGTATTTTTAAGGTCCCAGCCCATCACATCCAAAGAATTAGGCATCAACGTGGATTGTGTAGTGAGGATCATTGGTGATGCCGCCTTTTTCCTAATAACCTCCATTTCCACATCATCACCACAAACCAATGCACAAGCAATGCCATCGGCAAATAGAGAAGTACCAATTAAATTGCTTTTTGATAGGTCGTTACGTTGGAAAGTCAGGCTGCATAACTCAACAGAAAGAACAAGAACTTTTGCTTTTGGAAAGGCCAGACAATATTCAAATGCCCGAGATAAACCTGCAGCCCCGCCTGCACATCCCAACCCCCAGATTGGCACCCGCTTTGTCTGGGAACGGAAGGGCAAGGTATTCATAATTCTCGCTTCAATGCTTGGTGTAGCGATACCAGTAGTGGAAATATAAAAAATTGCGTCGATTTCTTCATAAGGGATATTTTCAGATAGAAAAACGCTATTATTTAAACACTTTTCAATGGCTTCGATTCCAAGTGTGGTGGCAGACTCGATATAAGCATTGTTTTTTTCCTCAAAAGAATGGTCCTCTTGGAACCAATCAATATTGTTCACAAAATGCCTTTTTTCAATTTGACCATTTTGAAACGCTTTTAATAATCGTTCAATATCCCTAAATGAATCGGTAAAGAGTTCTCGCGCGAATTTTGATGCTTGTTCTTGTTTAATTTCAAACGGGGGAATTGCCTCTGCAATGGAAATAATCGTAGGCATTATCATTCTCCTTCGACATATGTAAGGGTATTTTTTCCAGCAGAGAGAAAATTATGCGAAGAGAAAAAAAGATAAAAAAAAGCTTCCCCTATACGGAGAAGCAAACGTTTTGAAGGTTGTTGTTGTGCTCTCTTATTATAACTCGGAAATCGTTTTCGTACATTGCATAAACATTTCCAATTTACTGTTTATCCGGTTGTTTTTGAACTTCAATTTTAATTTTCTTATTGGCCACTGATCCGCAAACCTTGCAAATTTCGACCGTATCGTATAGTAGACGGCAATTCTCGCAATAATATTTTTCCACAAAAAACACGCTCTTTTCTGAAGGAAAATTAGATATTTATTTTTATCTTATTTTCAATTTTCCAATTTGTGACTATTATTCGAATTTGTTCATTCTTTCACATATACCCTATATTCAATTACTTTTATCACAGGTTAGATGTGATAATTCACATTTTATTCACAATTGCAAGCGGGCTTTTGTGATATAAATCACTGTTGCATCAAGTTTATAACATTAACATAGTAGATATCTCAGGAATGAACAATTTGTGAACTTCGATATTTCATATTTTCCTTTCACAATTGTTTTGTATTATGAAAGAGAACTAATAAATTTATTATTTAATTTTCTGAAGGGAGTGCAAGGGGATGGCGAAGGCGGAACTAAAGACAAAACATAAAACTGAAATGGAAGACAGCTCTTCTCTCAAGGGGACACTCGCATCTGTTTTCTTTTTGGGAATCTTCATTATTGTCACTTGGGTTAGTGTCTACTATTTATTCGTTGAACGTTTTTAAAATTTAAGGAGGAAACAATTATGCATATGCATAAATTTGAAAAAATTTGGCTGATTTTCGGGATTACCTGTCTTATTTTTTTCTTATCAGTCGTGGGGGTAAGCGCCTTCTATTTGGGGAATAAGCCGCCAAGCTGTTTGACAACTGTTAATCCAGAAAAAGTGGATCAAACTAAACCCTTCGACAAACCAGGCCTACATAAAGTAGAGGGAAAAGATTGGGATTATGAATTAGTCTATGTAGCACAAGCTTTCTCTTATAATCCTGCACAAGTTAAAGTGCCGCTTGGCTCAAAGGTAAGAGTTATCGCTACCACTAAAGACGTCGTTCACGGCTTCGAAGTGGCAGGAACAAATATTAACATGATGCTTGAACCTGGTTATGTCAGTGAATATACAACAACGTTTGACAAACCTGGTGAGTACTTAATCGTATGTAACGAATATTGTGGTACAGGTCACCATTTAATGAGCTCGAAGATTGAGGTGGTAGAATAATGGTAAACTTAGCAGTTACAAAAATTAAAGTTGACCCGCGTGATGCAAAGCTTTCAATGGCACATTTTTATGTTGCCTTTATAGCCCTTGCACTTGGCGGGCTAATGGGGTTGCTGCAAACTCTAGTCCGTTCCGGTAAATATGAACTTCCTGGCGGTATCGGTTATTATCAAATCTTAACCGTTCATGGAGTCATGATGGGTCTAGTATTAACAACCTTCTTTATTATGGGGTTTCAATACGCTGCAGTAAGCCGTACAGCAGGTACTCATTCCAATGCAGCTAGACGGACGGGATGGATTGGCTTTTGGACCATGACTACAGGAACAGCAATGGCTGCGACTATGGTTTTACTAAATAAAGCAACTGTTTTATATACTTTCTATGCTCCGTTGCAGGCACATTGGATTTTTTACTTAGGATTGACGCTAGTTGTGGTCGGCAGCTGGATTGATGGTGCCGCACAAATTATGACCTATGCAAAATGGCGCAAAAATAATCCTGGAAAACCTAGTCCGTTATTAAGCTTTATGGCCGTTATTAATACCGTCCTTTGGATCGTAGCTACTTTAGGGGTAGCGGCAACCGTTTTATTCCAATTACTTCCATGGTCACTTGGATTAGTTGATACAGTTGATGTTTTAGTCAGCCGTACTTTGTTCTGGTATTTCGGACATCCGTTAGTTTATTTCTGGTTATTGCCTGCCTATATGTGCTGGTATACTATTATTCCAAAAATTATTGGCGGAAAAATCTTCTCAGATTCATTAGCTAGATTATCGTTTATCTTGTTCCTGCTCTTCTCTATTCCAGTTGGTTTCCATCACCAATTAACAGAACCGGGAATTGATCCTGCTTGGAAGTTCTTCCAAGTAGTTTTAACCTTTATGGTTGTTATTCCATCCTTAATGACAGCTTTCTCGTTATTTGCTACTTTTGAGAGGTATGGACGTTCAAAAGGGGCAAAAGGGCTTTTTGGCTGGTTTAGAGTTCTTCCTTGGGGAGATGCACGTTTTACTGTTCCATTCATCGGAATGGCCTCCTTCATCCCTGCGGGTGCAGGCGGTATCATCAATGCTTCAAACCAGATGGACCAAGTCGTTCACAATACGATTTGGATTACGGGACACTTTCATTTAACAGCAGCAACCTCTGTTGTATTAACTTTCTTTGGAATTTCCTATTGGCTAATTCCACATTTAACAGGCCGCAAATTAACCAAAGCGATGAATAAATTAGGAATTATCCAGGGCTGGGTTTGGTTTATTGGTATGGTCTTCATGTCCGGTGCAATGCACTTCGAAGGCTTGCTTGGCGGTCCTAGACGTTCTGCCTTCTCCACTTATGGAGGAGCAAAGCAGGCGGCTGAATGGATCCCTTATCAAATTGCCCAGGCAGTTGGCGGATCGATTTTATTCTTAGGCATTATCTTAATTTTAATTATCTTCATTAATCTAGCATTCTTTGCTCCAAAAGGCGAGGAAGAATTCCCTGTAGGTGAAGCCGAAAATCCACAGGAAACAGCACCAATGGTATTTGAAAACTGGAAGTTATGGCTTGGCATCACTGCCGCCCTCATCCTTTTCGCTTACACAATACCATTTATTGATATTATTCAAAATGCACCACCTGGATCTAAAGGTTTCAAGACGTGGTAAATTCAAAAGAAAAGCTTCAATCATTTTTGATTGAAGCCTTTTTCTTTTAGAATCCGTCGTTCGAAGCCGACAGGAAGATTAATAAATAAAACAGATAATAGAATAATTGTAGAGCCTATGCCTTGAACGGCACCAAAACTTTCATTATATACAAAAACGCTTAAAAGCGTCGCGACAACTGGCTCAACTGTGGCAATAATGGCCGCTTTACTTGTTTCGATTTTCTCAAGGCCTTTTGTATAAAGTAAATAGGCGAGTACGGTTGGAAACATTCCCAATCCTATAGCATAAAAGAAAACATCACCATTAAAAAGGATATCTACCTTAGTCCATAATCCTGTGAAAGGCAGCAAAGTGATTGCGGCAACAACAAAGGTATAAAACGTAACAGTGTAGGGCGGATATTTCTTCAGGGCAAACTTCCCAAAAATACTATAAAGTGCATAGCCGAAGCCAGCACCTAGCCCCGTTAAGAGTCCCGCACCGCTCATCGATGCCGTATCATTTAAATTAAGACCTGCTATCAATATACAGCCCAATATCGTCCCTGCAACTGAAATGAGCTTTATTGAATTCATTTTTTCCTTTAAGAAAAAATAGGATAAAACTGTAACAAAGGCAGGAGCGGTATACAGTAAAATTACAGCAATGGATAAATTCATTTGATTAATAGCAGAGAAATAACACCAATTAAATAAGACAATGCTGCAAATCCCTGTGCCAATAAACAGCGGGAGATCCTTTAAGGCGATTCTTAATTGGCTGCGATATTTAAATGCCCCAAATAACCCAAGTAATGCCGCTGCAGTGATAACCCGCAATGTCACAATTTCCATTGGGGAAAAGCCAAAACTAGAGAGTTTTCTAATAAAAATTGCAATGATTCCCCATAATGCTGCACTGGTGGATATCAGCACAATCGGAAGCGACTTCGTCAATTTAACTGATAAACCTTTCCATACTTCTCATAGAGATATTCGATTAAATATTTAGCGTTCAGCCCTTCACCAGTCACGTCATGCAAGATTTCTAAAGGTTTTTTCATTTTCCCGAATTGGTGGATATTCTTTGTCAGCCACTCTTTAATCGGAAGCAAATTTCCCTCTTCCAGCAATTGATCAAAATTTGGAAGATCCTCGAGCATTTTATGCTTAAATTGAGCCGCATACATATATCCTAATGCATAGGATGGGAAATATCCGAAGCTTCCTCCTGCCCAATGAACATCTTGAAGAACTCCAACGGCATCATTTATAGGACGGATTCCCAAGTATTCCTCATACATGTCATTCCAAACCTTCGGCAAGTCACCCACTTCGATTTCATCATTAAATAACCTTTTTTCAATTTCATATCGTATGATGATATGCAGCGGGTAAGTTAATTCATCTGCTTCAATTCGTATAAATGAAGGCTTTGATTCGTTTATCGCACGATAAAACTCTTCAATTTCAACGTGATCAAACTGACCACTTGCATATTTCTTTAACAGTTCATAATTTTGTTTCCAAAAAGAAAAGCTCCGTCCTACGATATTTTCATAGAAAAGAGATTGCGACTCATGAATTCCCATAGACGTTCCTGAACATAGCGGAGTACCGACCAAGTCTTTTGAAATATTTTGTTCGTACAAAGCATGGCCGCCTTCATGGATTGTTCCAAAAATCGCTGTCCGGAAATCCTGTTCATCATATTTTGTTGTAACGCGGACATCGCCAGGATTTAGACCGATGGCGAAAGGATGAACAGTCTCATCCAGCCTGCCTGCATTAAAGTTATAACCCATTTTTGCAAGGATATCCAAACTGAATTCACGCTGCTTTTCCTTTTTAATGTTTTTAAATAAAAAATCGGTTTTAGGTTTATTGGGAGATTCTGAAATTTCCTTGACCAGGGGAACAATTTTTTCCCTTAGTTCACCAAATACTTTGTCCAATACATCAGTAGTAACCCCCGGTTCAAACATATCTAGTAACACATTATATTTATTGCTTTCATTTCCCCAATAGGAAATGAATCGTTTTGTCATTTCTACCAATTTCTCCAAATAGGGCCTAAATAAATCAAAGTCTGCCTTTTCTTTTGCCTCTTCCCAAATGCTTTCTGCCTTTGATTGAAGGATAACAAACTCTTTATACTCTTCAGCAGGAATTTTTTTGTTGCGTTCATATTCCTTTTTACATTCTTCAAGAATTTTTCTTGTCGATTCAGACATTTCCGCATTTGTTAACCTTGCTATGTAGGCGGCCATTTCTTCGGAAGTGGACATTTTAAAGACTTCGGATGATAACATTCCAATTACTTCTGATCTTTGATCCACTCCCTGCTTTGGAGCACCAGTCCGTAAATCCCAATAAATTAAGCCAATTGTCTCATTGTAGGCAGACATTTTTTTTACATGCTCTAAAAATTCTTTTTCTAAATGTGCAGTCATGGTAACTCCCCCTTTTCCTTCAGATAAATTTTATCATATTTTTCTGAAAAATAGTCTTTTAAGGTTTATAAAAAAAACAACAGAATCGAATTCTGTTGTAAAATAAGATTATAGGAAAATAGAGATGATTCAATGAAAAATAAATAAAATGGATAATGAGAGAGTGTAGTGTTTAAAAAAATTACTTCTTGCTAATTACGACTTTCCAAACTTCTGGACCTTCTTCAAGGTATTCCCAGGTAAATTGCTCGGTCCTTTCCATCATGAACTGATATAAGAGCGGTCTTGGATCATGATCGTTTACAATTTGCATTATCTCTCCAGATGCTAATTCGTCAAATGCGTTAAAGATGGTTGGATGTTTTTCACGCGGCGGATAATCTGGAACGTGAATAACTTTTGAGTAAGTTTGCATCATTATCACTCCTTTTAGTTTGTTAATTCTCTTTTATTATAGTACCAGCATGACAAACAACTAGTGAACCTTATCACACCTTATACATGATTTTGTTAATAGTCCTTGAAATTTAATTAAGGAGGATAAATATGACAGAACTGGTTGGAAACTGTACTAGCTGTAAAAAAGAGATTTATTGTTTGGATGGATTCTTGAACGGTGTCGTAACAGAGGAGAAAGAGATTTATTGTTTTGATTGTTTTGCTAAAACTGCCAATACGGAAAAAAATCCGCAAAGCTAAACCTTTGCGGATTACTTCTATTAATTAATCTTCGTCAATGGAAAGATCCTTAACAGGAAGTCTTTCTTCGTCTTTGTGAGTCGGTTTCCGTAAATTAAACAATGCTTTTATACAGAATAAAACTAAAATCAATACACCAATAAGGAAAATGGTGTCGGGCACCGCACGCCACGTTAAGATGGTTTGAACAATATCCTTCTGGAGGAAGTTGCTTGAACGGCTGGCTGCATAACCATGATAGAACGCTTCTTTAATTTGCATGAAGCCGACTGGAAGTAACGAAACGAATACCATTCCTGCTAGACCAATGTTCAATAAAATACAGCTGATTTTGATCCATTTATCATTCCAAGATTCTGGTTTTACAATGTTTCTTAAAGAGTAAAGAAGTACGGCTACGGCAAACATTCCGTATACACCCATCATGGAAGCATGACCATGTGTTGGTGTTAAGAATTGTCCGTGTTCGAAATAGCTTACTGCCGGCAGGTTTATGAGGAATCCAAGTACACCGGCACCTACTAAGTTCCAAATCGCAACCGAGATTAGGAACCAGAAAGTTCCTTTATACGGGAAGTTAACACCGCCATCTCGCATCATTTTATATTGTTCATATGCTTCTAAAATTAACAATGTTAATGGAATTACCTCTAATGCTGAGAACACGGCACCAAGTCCAAGCCAAACTTCTGCAGAACCGTTATAGTAGTAGTGGTGTCCAATTCCGATAACCCCGCTGCCTAATAATAGGATTAATTGGAAGTACAATTGTCTGACTGTTGATTTTTTCGTTACCAAGCCTAATTGAACTAATAAGAAACCAATTACTACAACGGCGAAAACTTCAAAAATACCTTCAACCCATAGATGGATGATCCACCAGCGCCAGTAATCAGCAAAGGTAAAGCTTGTACCTGGATTGATAAATAGCGCAAAAATATAGAAAGCTGGCACTGCAATCGCAGAGTAGAATAATAGATGGATAAGACCGCCCTTATCGGTTTCTCTCTTAAGACCTGCTTTAACACCTCTAAAGACAATAAACAGCCAGATTAACATGCCGACAATTAGGATCAGCTGCCAAATACGTCCTAATTCAATGTACTCCCAGCCAGTGTGGCCGAATAAGAACCATTGGTTCCCTAATTTACCATTCGCACCAAGCCATTCTCCTACCATACTACCGCCAACGAGAACAACTAATGCCCAGAATAAAATATCTACTAATAAGCCTTGTTTTTTTGGTTCATAGCCGCCTACTAGCGGTGCAACATAAATCCCCATTCCAAGCCATGCTGTGGCAATCCAGAAAATCGCTAACTGTAAGTGGTAGCCTTTTGAGATATTAAATGGAAGAATATCGTGGATCCACTTAATGCCAAAGAAACTATCTGGCTCGATATAATAGTGTGCGAGTAACGCGCCAAACATACATTGAACAAAGAATAGTACAGATACAACAGTAAAATACTTTCCTGTTTTTACCTGTGAACTAGTTACAGGCATTTTCCGTAAATCAATATGCGGAAATTTTCCTTCCTTATACGCTTCCTGCATCCCAAATTGATACCGATAGAAGAAGTAAAGGATAACACCAATCATTAAAATAAGTATCGTAATACTAGCACCGCTCCACCAAATAGCAGAGAACGATAATTGATTTCCTGCATCTTCATAATATGGCCAGTTATTTGTATAAGTGATCTTGTCGCCTTGACGAACGGTACTCGATAGCCAAGCTGTCCAGAAAAAGAAATCTGAGATTTGCGTGATTTGATCACCTTTTGCTACATAGGAACGGTCACCTTTTGGGAGATCTGATTCTTTAATCAGATTGGCCTTTAACCCCCATCCGTCACCATTTGTAAATACTTCCTTATAATATGCTCTTACCTTTTCAAGACCAAAAGCTTGAGCAGCTGTCAGCTCCATTGTATCCTTGCTGCTGTCATAGCGGTTTTTGCGCATTTCTTTTATTACTTTATTTTTAATAATTGTTTTTTCGTCCGCTGATAATGATGCATAGGTTTTGCCGTACTCTTCATTTGCTTTATAGTCCTGCATTCCTTCAGTGTAAATCTTTAGTGCTTCAGCAGTATAATCTGGCCCCATATAAGAACCATGTCCTAAAACAGTACCATAATCCATTAAGCCGTATTTTTGGAAAACTGCCTGGCCCCCCATAATTGAAGCTTTTGTAAATAACACTTCACCATTTTCATTCGTAACCTCTAACGGTCTAGGAGCCTGCTCCTTAAAGATCCAATAGCCGCCTGCTAGGAGAACAGTGAAGCTAAGTAAAATAGTAATAATTAATACGGATTTCAAAAGTGCATTTTTATTTGCCTTCACCGCTTGTTGTGGTGAGGTCGCCCGCTGTAATTCCATTCCCTTCATCCTCTCATGTGTTATTACAGTCCGTATTGTAACTTTCACAAGGCTGTAACAAAGTGAATCTCCTCATCTTTGAACTGTGATTTTTAACACACTACTGAGAATTATTTTCACAAGGATCTTCCCAGCTATGACGGAGGTCACATTTTAAATGTTAAATCACTGCTACAATGTAACTAAATAGATTACTAACATGAAGGTGATGTTAATGAAACAAGAGGACATTGAAAAAAGATTAGCTGCTGTTCCCATTTTCAAAGAATTATCCAGCGAGGAACTGGCTTCATTCCTTAAGATTGCTCAGACCCGTTTTTATAAGAATAAGATGTATGTTTTTATGCAGGAAGACCCGCTAGATCGAGTTTTCTTTATTCATAGCGGCAAAATCAAAATTTATAAAACGGATCTTTCCGGCAAAGAACAAATTATTTCGGTACTTGAGCCTGGTGAAATGTTTCCGCATGCTGGATTTTTCAGGCAGGGAAATTTCCCGGCACATGCAGAAGTCATTGAAGAAGCAAATTTGATTGTTATCCCGATTGACAAATTTGAAGAAATTCTCATTTCATATCCAGAGCTTTGTGTGAAGTTATTTAAAGTATTGGGTGAGAAAATTGTAGACTTGCAAGGAAGATTAGAAGCACAGGTTCTTCATAATACCTATGAACAAATCATTTTACTTCTTATTAGATTGTGTAAATCCAATGGTGAAAAAATCGGGGAGCGCTATAAATTAACGACACAATTTACGAACCGTGAACTTGCAAATATGATTGGAACCTCCAGAGAGACCGTGAGCAGAGCCATTAATCATGTTAAGAAGAAGGAATATATCAGCCAAGACCTTGACGGCTTTTATCACATTAACCGTGATGCCCTCCAACAGGAACTATTTTATTAATAATAAGGCTTTGTTAAAGCTCATTTTTATTTTTTAACACCCTGTTGATTGGAGCGGAAGACGCGAGACTACTGCGGGAGTACGGGACTGGGGAGACCCCGCAGGCGCCAAAGCGCCGAGGAGGCTCCCCGTCCCGCCCGCGGAAAGCGAAGTGTCTGGAGCGGAAATCAACAGACTAGTTTTATAAAAGCAATAATAAAAAGGAGTTGTTTTCTAAATGGAACAAAGAATAATTGAATTAGATGTCCGTGAGGATTTAAAAAATAAAATCGAACCCTTCCAAAAAATAATGGAAGCTGTTAAAGAATTAAAAAATGATGATATTTTTATCCTGCATGCCTCCTTTAAACCAGTTCCCCTTTTTGCTGTATTAAAAGCAAAAGGTTTTACACATGAAGAAGAAGAACTTGAATTAAAGCATTGGAAAGTAATTTTTAGGAAAAAAAGCTAGAAAGGAGAGCTTGCGATGATATTAGATAATCGGGGTTTAGAGCCGCCACAGCCGATGATGCGAACGTTAGCAGCCTTAGAAACCTTAGCCGAAGACGAAGTCCTGACCATTATTAATGACCGAAGACCAATGTTTCTCTACGAGCAGTTAGAAGAACTTGGTTACCAGCAGCGAACAGAACAACAAAACGACGGAAGTTATAAAATCGAAATCTTCCGCTAAGAAGGTGAATATTATGCTTCCTCAAACCATGGGAAGTGAAACGAATATTAAGCTTCCTTTTTCATTTATTTTCTTTAGTTTAATTGCCTTAGTACTTTCACAGTCTATTTTATTAATAAAGGGGCAAATGATGATAGGAGGCAGCTTTAGAATACCTGCCATTTGGTCAGCTGCTCACCTTTTAGTCCTCGGATGGGCATTAATGGCGGCTATGGGAGCCATGTATCAGCTCGTACCTGTTGCCTTCTTAACAAAAATTTGGAATGAGAAATTCGGATTTTTACAGTTTTTCATTACAGCAGCAGGAATAATAAGCTTTTCAGGCATGCTTTATTTGGCCCCGCAAAAAGCGCTAATACCCGGAATTCTAACGCTTTTGGGCATATTAATGTTTTTATTCCAAATGGTCATGACATTACGGAGGCAGGCAAAACCCAATATCCTGACTGCCTTTGTCGGCACTGCCTTGTTTTGTTTATTCGGTACTATCTTTATGGGGATAACATTGATTTATTGTTTAAAAACAGGGGTTGGTGCCAATCACTATCAATCCATTTTTAAAACCCATTTATTAATGGGCGTAACTGGCTGGTTTACGTTATTAATATTCGGGTTTTCTTATAAAATGGTCCCAATGTTTTCTTTATCCCATGGCTTTCCAATGGTTCATGCAAAATACGTCTATGGAATTTATGTATCAGGTTTAGCCATTACAGCTATTTCCTTTTTTAACGATTCTACTTTTCTATTAAAAATTGGTTTTTTCCTACTTTTTGCAGGATTTTCGATTTTCAGCTGGCACATCAGCATTATCATCAAAAAACGTTTAAAGAAAAAACTCGATAAACCGTTTACCTTTGCATTAACAGCGATCATTTTTGGAAATCTCATTCATCTTGCTGCCTTTATCCTAATATGGAGCACGCATTTTTCTACTCTGGTTGGACCGCTTGTATATGCTTATCTGCTCCTATGGATTGTATTAAGTATTGTCGGGTACTTATTTAAAATTATTCCATTTTTATGGTGGACCTACAAATATAGTAAGGAAATCGGAAAATCAAAAGTTCCTTCTTTGAAGGAAATGATGGATGAGAAAATTGTGGTTCCATTATTTTCAAGTTTTATTATCGCAGTGACCGCTATATTTTCTTCACTAGCTTTTAAATCTGCGCTGCTTATTAACATTGGGCAGTGTATTCTTTCTATTATATTTATATTAATTGCCATTTGTATATTAAGAGTCGTAAAAAAATAGGAGTGTTGAAAATGAATTTAAGAGAAAAGATTGAAAGTCAGTTAAAAAGTGTTTATGACCCTGAATTAAACATTAACGTTGTGGATTTAGGCTTAATCTATAATATCGAGATTACAGAGGAAAATGATGTCACGATTACCATGACACTAACAACACCTGGATGCCCGCTGCATGACAGTATAACAAGCGGAGTACGCTACTCCATAAATGGCATCGAGGAAACAAGAAATGTGGAGGTTAATCTCGTTTGGGAGCCAGCCTGGTCCCCTGAAAAAATGACACCAGAAGGACTTAGATTACTCGGACGGTAATAAGAAAAACGGAAGCACCGTTAATTTGGTGCTTCCGTTTTCTTATTCTTGAATTACCTTAGTTGGAAAAACCTCTTTTATTTTCGTTAGTACATTGTAATCGATATTTTCATTTAATAAAATATGGACCGTCCCTTGATCCTGTTCACTTCTTATTAATCGCCCAATTCCCTGACGAACGCGCAGCAGCATGTAGGGTAAATCTACCTCTGAAAAAGGATCCGCGACACCTTCTCTTTTTGCCGTAAAGACAGGATCTTGAGGAGGAAAGGGAAGTGAAAAAATCAAAACATTTTCGAGTGATCTTCCTGGTATGTCGAGCCCTTCCCAGAGATGAATAGAGCAAAGGACCGCATGTTCTTCATTTTGAAATTTTGAAACAAGGGTGCTGATTTCTTCATCCCCTTCGAAATAAACGGGATATGGAATTACTCCTTTTAATCTTTGTTTTATCTGCTGCATTTCTTCCTTCGTATTTAAAAGAATCAATGCGCGACCTTGTGATTCCATAATTTGAGCGATTAGATAATCTATTTTTCCATTGATTGATTCATTTTTGAATTTTGGGAGATATGCCTTCATTTTCTCTTCATAATCGAACGGCGAAGCGACCGAAAAGGATAAATAATCCTGAACTCCAAGGCTTGCAGCTATATAATCGAACGACTTTTGATTAGCCAAGGTTGCCGATGAAAAAATAAATGGTTTTTTCTGCGAGAAAACTTCTTCCTTCATCACCGTTTCAACCATTTTAGGCATGATGACAAGCGTCCGTTCCCCTGCATTTTCTTCATACCATGTAATTCCATTTACTTCTTGGAGAAAAAGCGTTAGTGAATGAGTAATCTGCTCTAAATATTCCTCAACAATTTTTAAGTCATATTCATTGATTACATATAATTCACTCTCAAACACTAACTCTTCTTCTAATGATTGAAGGGTAGAAAGTAATTTCCGGCAAGTTTTTAAAACTAATGAATGTTTGGTAATCATTTGTTTTTCAGAACCTTGGGAATAGGAGGAGAAGCTTGAAATCGCATCAAAAAATGCTTCGTTTTCTAGTAATGCTTCTTCAATCGTATATAAGGTTTTTTCCCGAACTTCATTTTCCATTAACCGGGTAAGCAGCGTCTCTAAAGTATAATCAGTAAAACGGTAGCTCAATGCTTTTTGTGCCGCATATTCCAAAAGATGACCTTCATCAAAAACGACTGCCGAATGCTCTGGCAAGAGGGCCAATTGTCCTTCACGCTTACGTGACTCTTTAGTCCATATATGCTCCATATAAAAATCGTGGGAGCAGATTATTAAATCCTTAGCATGCCGGTAAAATTCTCGGTGTAATGTCAGGCCGCAGCGATGGCGTTTTTCACAGGAAAAACAGTCCTGAAGGGCATCCCAATTGACTTTTCCCCAATGCTCATCTGATAATGCAGGATAATCCCGTCGGTCACCGTACTTCTCAAAATTCTGCATGGTGCCGCTGGCATGAACAAAATCAGGCAATTGCTCATAAATATTTGCAATATTTTCTGAGTAGTCGTCGCTCCTTGCGAGGTCTAGTTTCTTTAGACATAAATATTGGTCCCGGGATTTTGCCAGACGCACATCGACCTCTAAACCGAGGACCTTTTCCAATTTTGCAATATCGCCTTCTTTTTTGACAAGCTGTTCAATTAAAGTCTCATCCGCACAGGCAATAATGGCAGGACGATTTGTATAGCGTGCATACATAATTGCGTAAAGTAAATATACAATCGTTTTTCCTGTTCCTACACCCGCTTCAGCAAACATCACCTTTTTATCCTTGAAAGCTTTTTCAAGCTGGAAAGCCATATAAATTTGTTCATCACGAAGCTCAAAGCCGGCCTCCGGCAAAATATCATAAAATAAATCGCCAATCCATTCACTCAATTTATCATAAAATGATTCCGATTTCGAAACACCAAACGGTAGTCCTTGCTGCATGTTAACCCTCCAAAAAGAAAAGCGCCATAGACGACGCTTATAAAAGTTGTTTGTTAATTTTGTGCCTCACTTGGACGCGGAGGCTTTTTTCCCCAATATTGATAAAGGTCTGTTCGGATAAAACCGTTAAACAGTTTTC
Organism: Neobacillus sp. DZ-9; assembly: GCF_059587065.1. NCBI lineage: Bacteria > Bacillati > Bacillota > Bacilli > Caryophanales > Bacillaceae > Neobacillus > Neobacillus sp. DZ-9. Next base: position 648,509 of record NZ_JCAIOL010000001.1, on the reverse strand, counting down.
TTTTCTTTGTTGCCGGCTTCCCATAAAACTGCTCAAACTCTTCATTTGAAGTTAGGATATAAATAGACCACGTATCGAGTTTTTGAAACGCCTGTCCCATTTCTTTGTACATATGCTCGACTGCTTTTTTATCACCAAGTCTTTCACCATACGGAGGATTGCCGACGATCGTACCATATTCTTTATTTGTAGATATATCCTTAACCTGCATTTGCTTAAATTGAATTAAGTCAGCAAAACCTGCCTCAAAAGCATTCTCTTGAGCAATTTTTACCATACGATGATCAATATCTGATCCGGTAATGTCGAGCGGCTGATCGTATTTGGCCAGATCTTCCGCTTCATTTCGGGCATTATCCCAAACTTGGGCTGGAATCCAATTCCACCCTTCTGAAACAAACTCTCGATTAAAACCCGGTGCAATATTTTGACCAATCATTGCTGCTTCAATAGGAATCGTGCCCGATCCGCAGAACGGGTCAATAAAGGGCCGATCAGGCCGCCAATTCGTCAACATAACCAAGGCTGCAGCCAGTGTTTCCTTGAGTGGTGCCTCCCCTTGATCCGTACGGTAGCCGCGTTTATGCAGCCCCTGACCGCTAGCATCAATCGTGATAGTTGCCACATCTTTTAATAACGCGATTTCAATCCGATACAATGCCCCGCTTTCCTCAAACCAGGAATTCCTTTTATAATGATTTTTCATCCGTTCAACAATGGCTTTTTTTACAATCGCCTGGCAATCCGAAACACTAAAGAGCTTTGATTTGACCGACTTCCCAATGACTGGAAATTCCGCATCCTCCGGAAGGAATTGTTCCCATGGCAAGGCCTTAGTCTTTTCAAATAATTCATCAAAGGTAAAGGCTTTAAATTCACCAACCTTTATCTTAATCCGGTCAGCGGTTCTAAGCCATAAGTTGCTTCTGACAATGGCGGATTCGTCCCCCGTGTATGTAACTTTCCCATTCTCTACTTGACAATCATATCCAAGGGCTCGCACTTCTTTCGCTACTAATGCCTCGAGCCCCATGGCAGCAGTTGCTATTAGTTGATATTTACCCATTTTTTCACCCTTAACTCTCTCACATAATTATACAGTATCCATTATTGGCAAAAATCGCTGAAAAATTCAGAGTCCTATCGAACACATAAAAAGCCCTCCTTAAAAGGAAGGCCGTTATTTATGCTCTTTACATTCCCATTAATAACGTTCTGTAAGCCATGTTCTGTACCAGAGTACTTCAAGCGACCGTTACGTCTCGTACTGAGGTGGTAATCATCTATCTACAGATTCCAATGAATCTGTCCTTCTCCTTGTTCAGTTCCTCAGAGAAAGTGCCCCTACCATTATTTGGGTTTCTCGCTCGTGGGGTTTACCCGTTCCACCCTTTCCATTTCAGGAAAGGCATCGTCACTGTGGCACTTTTATAGGTACTCATACCATATCCAATTGGACTTAGGTATTTTTCCGGCCGTCAACAAGGCGTTACACCCTGCTGCCCTAGCTTATGATTTCACTAGGCACGAACACTACGGACATCTCAGCCCGTGCGAGCATGGACTTTCCTCTACAAGTCGCAAAAGCTTCCTGCAGCGATTACCCGAACGTCATTAATGATGACATTTCTTATTATATGTATTTCATGCTGTTTATTCAATGGTTTTTATTAGGAAATGTCGGTACAATCTGTTAATCGTAAAGTTTGTTGCCAAAAACATGCTTTTCAAGATTGGACAGACGTTTTAGAATATCAAAATTGGTTGTCCCTGCCGGTTGGGCAACAGGCTGTCTTTTGGATGTATCCTCAAGCTGTTTACGCAAACGCAAATTTTCTTGTTGAAGATCTTCAATTTCCTGATGAAACGTACTATAATCCTTAATTATTAAATCTAAAAATTTATCAACATCTTCCTGCCTGTACCCGCGTACTCCAGTCTTAAACTCTTTTTCTAAAATATCCTTTGCTGTTAATTTCACTTTATCTGACAGCATTCAAATCACCTCAAGTTTAGCCAATCATTACCTATTATTTTTTCAAAAATAAGTGTTTTTGTCAATCTTCATTCATAATCCGTTAGATTTAATTGTTCTTCTTCCACGATCATTTGCAAATCATAAAAGGTAATCAGGGTAATGGAATACAAATGATTTTTTTGATATTGCTGAGCTAATTCATATAAATATTTTGGGCTTCCTTCCTTCTCATTATCATAAAGGAGAAGAAGGCCATCGCTTTTTTCAATGAAAAATTGATTCTTCAGACGGAATTGCCAAGGTTTTTCATAGCCTTTTTTTGTAACTGAATCAATAAAATCAGCTTGAGCGAGTACGGATTCATACCATTCCTTATTAGTTTCATTCCATGATGCTTGTTGGTCCAAAAATGGTGTAATGACTGCAAGCTTTAATTCAGGAAATTCTGATTGTATTTCTAGCACAACTTCGGCTGCCCACAATTCCACTCCAAGCTGGCCGCTAATTAGCACCCATTCTAGTCCTTCTTCTGCCATGGGCATTAAGGTCTTTTTGATGGCCGCTTTAATATAGAAAACTGACGGATGGTCTTTTTTAAAAACACCTAATTCAAAGGGCTTGTAACCTGATATTGCCAATACTTTACTCAAGGAAGTTCTCCTCATTAAAAAATTTAAAAAATGGACAAACATTTTTTTTTTAAAAGCATAACATATAGTAAACAATAAAAAAACAAGGGCTAAAAAGCCCCTGTAATTAACATTAACCCCTTTAAGGTCTAGGTCCCATAAACGGTCCTGGAGCGAACCCTGGACCAAATCCTGGACCTCCTGGGCCAAACCCTGGACCTCCTGGGCCAAACCCTGGACCTCCTGGACCAAATCCTGGACCTCCTGGACCAAATCCTGGACCTCCTGGACCAAATCCTGGAGCACCTGCTCCATAGCCCGGTACAACATTTGGTAATGCATTCGATACTGGCATTACTGGTGCACATGGGTTGCAGCAATTAATTTGTTGATTGCATACCTCTTCAGCACATGATGCAGTCTGCGGACAATAGTGTTTATGTTGAAACAGATGATGATTTATAGTTGTAGTGTGTACTGGATGAATGTGCGGTACCACTGTGTTTGAGAACGTATGGTTCACAATGTTCTGAGTAGGATGAATAACTGGCGGCAAAAAATTAGTTCCTAAAAACATTTCTTACTCTCCCTTCAAATATTCTGTTTACATTAACAGCCTATGTTAAAGGGATTACTCTTGTACTAAGGAAAATACCTATTTTTGCTAATCTTATAAAAACGAATAAAAGCTATCTTTTAAATTCGTAAAAACAAAGGCAGTCAAACAAACAACAAGAAAAAAGGCAAACAAAATTGCTTTATACATATTACCACTCCATATTGTTTCTATCGTGTTTTAACTCAACACAATTTAACATTTTACCGTGTTCAATTATGTTTAACAATACGGAAATATGTTTTTTTTATAAAAAATTATTAAGATTTTGTGACAACATTTTGAAGCATGACGAAAAAAGCAGAGTTTTTACATTTTTTGCCGAAAATTGCGCTTACCCAGGAAATTTTGCGAATTTTCGATCTAACCGTTCACTTCTTTTTTTGAGCTTTTCATAGGAATACTCACCGCTTAATTTAGTTAGTTTGGAAGCTTGAGTAACAATTAAAATCGCTTCATGACAATAATAAATTGCTCTCTTATAATCCTTGACTTTGTGCTCATAAAATTTAGCAAGCTCTAAGCATGCCGTAAGCCTTAATTTTTCATCCCCGGAATCGACAACATCGATAAACAATTTCCGAGCCGTTTCCCAATCATGGTCTTTTTTGTGTTGCAAAGCGAGAATGAGTTTTGCTTGATACGAAGGGAAATCACTGCCCTCAACAAGGTTTCTTAATACCTTCTCCGCTTCCCTTTTCTCCCCTAAGCCCGAAAACCATCGGCCTACTTCAAAGGATTCTGTTCGCGTTTGCTTCTCGTCAATTCCGCAGATTTGAAAAGTTAGATGGGTATATAAAGTAATCAATGACAAAATATCGATTTCATTATGTTTTAATATTCCCAGCATCCCTTCTGGTTCCTTACTTTCAACAAAATCGAAATAGATCATAGGAGCCAAAAATCCAGGAATATCATTTACTCTTTCAACCCCAAGAACCTCTTTCTCCACGACAGCCAGCTTCATCTTTTCTAATTTGTGCTTCCAAAGCCTTCTGGCAGCATGGAATAAATCAAAATGTCCAAAGGCCGGAAGTTTTGGGACATGTTCCCTTACAAGAGTATGGCGCGTTTTTACCTGAGGCCAATCGAAGGATTTTCCATTATATGTTACTAGCGTTTTATAATTCACTTTTTCTAAAAAACTTTGGTATAAAGGAACCTCCGCCCCTGGGTGCGGTAGAATATGCTGTCTTAAGATTAATTCTTCCCCGACGATACTTGCATACCCTAATAGAAAAATAGTATTTCCGGTTCCTCCCCCAAGTCCAGTTGTTTCCGTATCAAAGAAGAATAATTCCCCTGGCTGATGGCCTTGTGCGGATAACGGATGATTGACTGGCCGCTTGTTCCATACGTCCACTGCAGTCAGAAAGTCATGAAAATAATATATTCCATGCTTCTCGGAAATTGGATATTTCACTTCCCTGATTAAGCAATAATCGTGATCTATATAATATGGAAATATGTTTTCGCTCGCCCATTTTTCCCGGAATGGAACATCGATTGTGGGAACTACCTGTGGCTTTTCTATTTTTTCCGGCTGTTTCCCTCCAGTAAGATGCGGCTTTAGCCGATTTAATTTATTTTTTAATGACATTGTTACACTTCCTTGTCACTTACTGAAGGCTGCAAAAAGGAATCAATAATTTTTAAGGCATCCTTTTTCGCTGTTTCACTTACTGTATCTGTGCCGATACATGACGGACATCCGGATTCACATTGACAACGATTTATCATCTTTTTTGTCTCTGCTAAAACCGTTGCCATTCCGCTGTGGATTTTTTCACTTAAGCCAATCCCGCCTGGGTAGCGATCATAAAAAAAGATGGTCGGCTTTTCATTATGGTCGGCCTTGACTTGTGGAATCACATGGATGTCCTGTGGATCGGACATTACAAAGAGAGGAGCGATAGACCCAAGTGCATGGGCAGTACCCACAAGTCCTTGCTCAAGTCTATCATGGCCCATATCTTGTAATGGGCTATTTAATGATATCCAGGCTGCATTCGTATGAAGTTCCTCCTCAGGGAGGTGAATAGGACCAGAACCAATATTTTCGTGTGTTTCAAACTTGATTTTCTTAAAAATCGTTGCCATTGCCCTGACGCTGACATCGCCATAACCAATTTCAGCATCATCCAAAGTCTTAAGCTTGTCTACCTCTAACACTTTTAATTGGACAGCTAAATTTGCATCGGTAAAATAATCAACGTCTACTTCTCTCACAAACGCCTTTTTCTCTTCCCAATCCAATTTTTCAACCTGGAATTGGGTTCCTTGATGTAAATAGATGGCTTCATCATGGAGAAGGGTCATCGCGGAGAAACGATCCATTTCACCAATAACCTTCACATTGGCCACATCAGATTGATCGACGATAATTACATTTTCCTGCGAAGCTGAGCGCAAGCTGATATTATGGGCTGGAAAAGAATCATTCATCCAATACCATTTGTCACCATTTCGATAAAGCACGCGTTCCTCTGTCAAATACTCCAATAATTCCTCTGTACCTACACTGCCAAATTGTTCATCCGCTTTAAACGGAAGCTCATAGGCCGCACATTTCATATGATCAATTAAAATAATCAAATTATCTGGATTAATCCTTGCCGTTTCTGGACTCTTATTAAAAAAATAGTCTGGGTTCTGAATAATATACTGATCTAGCGGACTTGAGCTGGCAACCATTATAACCAGGGACTCGCCATGCCGTCTTCCAGCTCTACCTGCCTGCTGCCATGCACTTGATATTGTGCCTGGATAGCCAGTCATAATACAAACCTGCAGTTGTCCAATATCAACTCCTAATTCAAGAGCATTTGTGCTAACAACGCCATATATTTCACCAGAACGAAGACCTTTTTCAATCCTTCTTCTTTCCGTAGGCAGATAGCCGCCGCGATAGCCCATAATCGATTTGGGGCCTAATTGATTTTTCACTAATTCTTGCAAGTAAGTCAGAATTATTTCCACTCTGACCCTGCTTCTTGCGAAAACAATTGTTTGAATTTTATTTTTTAACAGTTGACCAGCGAGTTTTCGAACTTCAAGTGTTGCACTTCTTCTTATATTTAACGGTTTGTTCACAATTGGCGGATTATAAAAGAGGAAGTGCTTTCTGCCGCTCGGAGCCCCATTATTATCGATTAAGTGCATTTTTTCTTCTGTTAAGTTTTCCGCAAGCTCAAGTGGATTCGCAATCGTTGCGGATGTACAAATAAATAATGGATTACTTCCGTAATAGCGGCAAATCCGTTTTAACCGTCGAATGACATTAGCAACATGACTGCCGAACACGCCTCGATAGGTATGGAGTTCGTCAATCACGACAAATTTAAGATTTTCGAACAAAGAAACCCATTTCGTATGGTGTGGCAAGATGGCCGAATGAAGCATATCAGGATTTGTAATAACGACATGCCCAGCTTGTCTTACCCTTTGACGAATGTTTGCCGGTGTATCTCCATCATACGTATAGCTGTTGATATCTACACCAGCCGCTTGAATAATTTCATTGATTTCACTTTTTTGATCCTGTGCGAGCGCTTTTGTAGGAAACATGTATAAGGCCCTCGCATTTGGATTTGAAAGAATCGTTTGCAACACTGGAAGATTATAGCAAAGAGTTTTTCCTGAAGCAGTCGGGGTAACGGCTACGATACTATTACCTATCATAATCTTTTCATAGGCAGTCTTTTGATGTGTATAAAGATTCTCAATCCCCTTACTTTGAAGAGATTGTATTAAGACAGGGTGTAAATCTTCGGGAAGTGAAACTGTTTGTGCAGGCTTTTCATCCATTGTGTGCCATTTAACAATATTCTCTTTAATGTCATTATTTATTTTTAATTCTGATAGAATATCTTGCAGGCTTTTTTTTAACAACATGACTCTCACCTCATTACTTCTATTTTAGCGAATAAACGTTCGCTGCAAAAGATTTTATACAAAATTTTTTCTAAGTCCTGGTCTGAATTTTTTTCCTTTAATAGAAAGAGATTACTTTGAACCCTTAATTTGATACAATGATAGTAATTGAATTTAATTTGAAGGTGATCAAATGAAAATAGATGAAATAAAACAGGTCCTTTCTGATTTTTCGCTTTTTCGTGAATTAAATGATTTCGAATTAACCAAGATTACCGATATAGCCATTGCTAGAGAGTGGAAAAAGCAAAGCCATGTTTTTCTTCAGGGTGATCCTCTAGAAAATGTGTATTTTATTAATGATGGAAAAATCAAAATTTACAAAAGTGATGTCAATGGAAGGGAACAAATAGTAGCCATCGCGAAGAAAGGTGAGATGTTTCCCCATGTCGGCTTTTTTAGAAAAGGCGATTATCCTGCCTATGCGGAAGTTCTTGAGCCATCGACACTTATTGCTATTCCCATATCAAAATTCGAATCCGTTTTAATTGAAAATCCGGAACTTTGTATTAAGGTCTTTAAAGTGCTTGGTGAGAAGATTGTTGATCTGCAAAATCGGCTTGAGGAGCAAATTCTTAACAACACATATGAACAAATTGTCAAACTGTTAATTCGGCTTGCCCAGAAGCATGGAAAGGAACTGGAGGACGGGACGATCCTTCTAAGGTCCGAATTCACGAATAAGGATCTCGCCAATATGATTGGGACAACAAGAGAAACCATTAGCCGGACACTGACAAAAATGAAAAAAGACGAATTAATTGAAGTCGACGACGATGGAAATATGATTGTAGATGTCGAAATTCTAATGGAAGAAATTAATTTGATCTAAAAAAACAGCCCGGAGCAAAAATAAAATGCTGCGGGTTGTTTTTTAAACCGCACCCACCCATGCTTAATTTCATATGATATCATGTGAAATTTCGAAAGTGAGGGTATCAAAATGTCATCAAAGCTTCCGAGTGATAAAAATAATAACTCTAAAAAGCCCGTACCTGAACCTTTTAGTGAATTAGTGAAATCAATGAACGACTTATTCACCGAAAAACCGATTAGGGGGTTTTTACAATCCATCGATGAGTTTTTTAAACATCCATTTCCTCCAACGGGAGGCTTTCATGTTGAAACATTAGAATCAGGCGGTGAATATATTATCACAGCTGAACTTCCTGGTGTAAAAAGAGAGCAGATTCATTTAAATTTGACGGACAACTATTTAACAATCTCTGTTGAAAATAACCAGATTGAAACCCAGGAAGATGATGTTAACCAAATGTATTCACGTAAAATGTTTAGGCAGCAATCCTCAAGAACGATTCCCCTCCCCCAGACAATCAATGAAAAAAAGGTTAAAGCATCCTATCGAGATGGTTTATTACAAATTCGTATACCACAAGAAAAAGGTAAAGTAATTGAGATTGAAGAGTAAGTTAACAGCGTAATGAAAGAGACGGCTACAAATTAGCCGTCTCTTTCATTACGCTTTAAATATTCCTCCAAATCCTTTGACAAGTGAGGAAACTTGGTTTACTGCATTCATCATTTGACCTGCTGTACTCATCATCTTATTAAAATCAACGGATCCATCCTGCGATTTAAAGGAATTCATAAAGGATTGCATTCCGCCAGGCTGTTTAGGTATAACATTTTGTTTTGGGTAGGGGTTCATCATTGGATATCCATCCATGGGTTGATATTGATGATACATATCATCCTGTGGCTGCAATGGATTCTGAAACAAGAATTGTGAATCTTTTTGTGAATAATTGTGGTTCGGATATGGGATATTTTGTGGGGCGAATCCAGGCTGATAGTTTTGGGCCATTTGCTGAAAAACTTGCGGGTTATAAGGGATTTGTTGTTGATATCCATTCCAATTATAATTTCCAGGTGGAGTCTGATATGGAAATGGTTGATTACGTACATTAATTGGCTGATTCCATTGCTGAGCAATCGGGCCCTGGTGCATCATTTGCCCCGAATATCCATTTTGAAAGTTTTGGTTTGGCCGCCTTTTACCAAACATGGGCAAACATCTCCTCCGCATTTATCTCTCCTACAATTTATGAAGAATATCGTGAAAGGTGATTAATTGGAAAGGACAATCTATGTCAAAATCCCGTGAATTTTGTCTAAAGTTTAAATATTTTAAAAACTATAAATCTCTTTTTTTCGTGATACGATATAAAAAATGGTGAAGGAGGAGCTTTATATGAACATTCGTGAATTAAAAAGCAGATTTATTCAAAGTCGGGATTACACCACAGATGACGTTAATGCACTAATGGATTTTGCTAAGAAAACCTATATTTATAACGAAATTAGCATTAAAGAATATCGCCTTCTTGTCCGCGAACTTGAAAGTCAAGGCGCGGTTGTTCCTGAAATTGATAAGGAAAACTCCCTCATCGAACATTCCTAAACTCTTAACTTAAGAGATGCAAAAGGCATCTCTTTTCTATTTGTTTACTTTTAAAATTTCCAAAAGAAAATATTCAATCGTTCGATGTGTATTTAAAAACCTTGTCCTGCTTGATTCGGGAAAAAAACATTGAATCGAGAGTTGAGCAATGTGTTCTGAAGTTGTGTCAATTTGCTTTACATGTATATGTTTATGAGACCCCTTTTTCAGCCATGCTTTAATGGCATCTTTCCACTGATCGTTAACCATCTTTACCTCATCTGCAAACGGTTTAATGGTTTCGTGAAAATCGTATTTTATGCCTCGCTCCCTTCCTTCTTGGTAGTATTTAAGAAAGAGGCGATTATATTGTAAAAGTGTTTCTGTTAAGTCGATAATTTCTGTCTTCATTTTTCCAATTCCCCTTATTTATTCAATGGCTATTAAACTTGGCTGTTGATTTGCCCTCCAGGCGCGAGCGGTTCGCTCCAATCAACAGAGTTTCAAAAACAACAATAACCTTAACACAGCCCATTCTACAAATAAAAAAGCAGCATTGATATTCGCTGCCACTTTACTTCATTATTATTTTAACGGTATTTAAAAACCTAATTCAAGTTCTAACCGTTTTGCAGCAGGGTTTTTGCTTGACTCAAGACTGTTTTCAAAAAATGCTAAGTTTACTTGATCGATTTTATTTTCTATGAATGAAAGTTTCAATGCAGAGTCATTTATTTTAGTTTGCTCATCCTTGTTTAAACTAATGCGAAGGTCGGAGAAAGATGCCTCGAGAACAGAATCCAATTCTTCCAATTGATCATATATTTCAGTCAGCATCGATACCAGCTTTTCTTTTTCAGACATTGGCTTATTCATTAAATTAAAACCCTCCTCGCTTAATCTATAAGGTATAATTCTCTTTCTTTTTTTGGCTTCCTCCCCCCTTGACAAAACTAGAAGCTATTCGTCAAAGAAAGTGTCAAAATAGCAATTTACTTAGATTTTTTCGACACATTCCCAATTTCGCATGAAAAATAAAAAACGGCACAAGCTAAGCATGGAGGTGTTAAGATGCCAAAAAAGACTAAACCAACCAACAAGCAAAAGCAAGCAGCATCGGGTAAAAGTGTTGGCTACGGTGATAAAAAGCTAGAGGGTCCTGATCGTCCTTCTACATAATATTTTCGAAGAAAAAGCAAGGAACACCTTGCTTTTTTTATTCGAATTTATTTAAGTTGAGTACTTTTTGGAGGGATAGCAATAATTGCAGTTGATTTGATTTAACAAAATACCAATCAGTTAGATGAATGGGATGGCGATGACGGGCCGGAAAATACATCCAGGTCGGAGAAATCCTTCGATGCTGACTCCAATCAGTGCATGTATGCTGATCATGTTCAATTACGGGAAAGGCTGCCCTTAGTAAGGGGGTATTTCGTTTCGTTTTAACTTTAAAATACTGTTCATAGTCAAATCTTGAACCAGTATGTGTTGTTTTTTCGGCAAATTCATAGAAATAAGGAAATAAACGAGGATGAAACAGAATGCTGGCAAGCCTTTTTCCTAAATCAATCCGCTTGGAAAGAGAAGAAAATCCGTTCACACTAGCCCCATAAACCTCTCCCCCGCATGTCGGAAACAATACACAGCTAAAATGCAGCCAGTCTTGAAATGAAAAGATAAGCGAACGAAAAACCTTCTTCTTATACACTGGGTGTTCAATGACAGGCTTTTGGATGACATTTTGCTCGTTAATAATTAACGCCGTGGTCATCCTTTTTCTGTCTCTTTCTTTCCAATAACGCCACCATTCCTTTTGAATAAATGTGGAAACATTAAAAAAAGGAAGTAAATGAAACATCGGCTGTTTGATTTTCGTCGAATATTGATAGAGCAATAACTGGGGGAAAACATCATGGAAAATAAGCCAATTGGCCTTTTCATACGTTAAAAAAAGCTGTTTCCTAACCTGCGGAGTAAGTAAATGAGGGAGAACTGACCCCTCCAAGTCACACATATTCCATCCTCCATTTCGAGAAACCATACTGGCAAGGAAGGACCACCTAATATCCGTATTATTATTAAAATAAGAAAAGTAGGCATTGGTTCTAGATATATTATCAATATTTCGCTTGTTTGTTTCACTTCGAATTTGACGAATGATGGTTTGTTCCTGTATTGTAAGATGATTCATACTCATCTTCCCTTAACGAGTTTTAATAGATTATTAGCTAATGCAGCCTTAATCAATCCGTAAATGGAATCCTGCTTTTTGTTTGACAATCAAGGTACAATTGCTATTAGCTTGTGCTTGATAATTCATTTTATTCACCCCATTTTCTCCAAGATTTGATATGATATGTTTAGCTTGTGAGGTGTTTATCATGAATTTTAACTATCCAAATGGGAAGAAGTATACCCCTAGGGAGCTGCCAGAAGAAAAGACAGCAGACAATAAAAAAAACGGCTCCTATAGTAATAGAGGTATGACATTGGAGGAAGATCTAAATGAAACAAATGATTATTATCGGGAAAGAAAAATAGCAGTCATTCATAAAAAGCCAACACCAGTGCAAATTGTACAAGTGGATTACCCGAAAAGAAGTGCCGCTGTTATAAAAGAGGCTTATTTTAAACTAGCCTCCACTACCGACTATAATGGCGTTTATAAAGGAAAATATATCGATTTTGAAGCGAAAGAAACACAAAATCCAACTTCTTTTCCATTAAAAAATTTCCATCAGCATCAAATTACTCATATGGAAGAAGTCATGAACCAAGGAGGAATTTGTTTCGTTATCCTTCGTTTTACAAGATATGAGAAAGTTTATTTGCTTGAAGCAAAACATCTTTTTTCTTTTTGGAAAAGAATGGCTAATGGCGGCAGAAAATCAATTACAATGGAAGAAATCGAACAGCTAGGGCATTACATACCGCTTGGATTTCAGCCAAGAATTGACTATATTAAATTAATAGAAACACTTTAACCTTTTTTGAAAGGTTTGAAAGGATGGAATTTCATTATGGCAGACCAATATCAATCACGAGAGGAGCGCCGAAAGAATCTCCAAGCCAAAGGAACACAAAAAGGAAAAGCCAAGAAAAAACCAGGCGGATTATTTAAGAAAATCTTTCTATCTCTCGTTGTCCTTGGTATCGTTGGTATTCTGGCTGGAGTTGGTACTTTCGCCTATTTAGTGAAGGATGCTCCCAAACTTGATCCTAAATTATTAAAAGATCCAATCCCCTCTAAGGTTTTAGATAAAGATGGAAAATTAATATCTGAGGTAGGAGCCGTAAATCGTGAATATGTAACCTATAAGGACATTCCTAAGCAAGTCGAGAATGCCATTTTAGCCACAGAGGACTATCGTTTTTATAAGCACCATGGTATCGATCCAATTCGCTTAGGCGGTGCCGTATTGGCTAATATTCGCCATGGATTTGGTTCTGAAGGGGCTAGTACAATTACACAGCAGGTTGTTAAAAATTCATTTTTGACCCCTGAAAAAACGTTAAAACGTAAAGTGGAAGAAGCCTGGCTCTCCTATCAGCTAGAGCAGCAATACACGAAACACCAAATTTTCGAAATGTATGTCAATAAAGTGTATGTTTCCGAAAATAGCCACGGTATTGCTACAGCAGCAAAAATCTACTATGGAAAAGAATTAAAAGATTTAACCCTGGGAGAAGCTGCGCAAATTGCCGGAATGCCGCAAAGTCCTAATAATTATAATCCGTTTGATCATCCGGATTTAGCCGAGAAAAGACGTAACATCGTTTTATCATTAATGCATCAGCATGGATATATTACAAAGCAACAAATGGAAGAGGCTAAAAAGGTATCTGTTGCCTCTACTGTTTTGAAAGAAGATCAAAGGAAAATTGATGAAAAGCCATTTGACTCTTTTGTCGACGCAGTTATTGATGAAGTAAAAGAAACAACCGATCTTGATATCAATACAGATGGTTTAACCATCTATACAACCTTAGATCCAAATGCCCAAACCTATGTTGATAAGATTTTAAACACAAAAGATATCATCCCCTATCCTGATGAAAATATTCAAGCTGGAATCGCTCTCCTTGATACGAAAACTGGTGAAATTCGGGCAATTGGCGGTGGACGGAATCCAAAGGTAAAACGCGGATTTAACTATGCAATCGATACAAAGCGCCAGCCAGGCTCGACCATAAAGCCAGTTCTCGATTATGGCCCTGCCATTGAATACTTAAATTGGGGCACCTATGAAATGATTGAGGATAAACCAATTACTTACTCAACCGGGAAGAAATTCGGAAACTGGGATCAAAAATACAAAGGTCCTATGACAATTAGAACTGCCTTACAGTTATCACGTAATACTCCTGCCGTTCAAGCGCTTCAGCAGGTTGGTTTAGATAAAGCAAAAGACTTTGCGTTAAATTTAGGGATTCCATTGAAAGAAATTTATGAGTCTTATGCTATTGGCGGCTTTGGCGGGAAAACAATTGGTGTTTCGCCACTTGAAATGGCGGGTGCCTATAGTGCCTTTGGTAATAAGGGTATCTACACAAAACCGCATGCGATTACTAAAATCAAGCTCCGTGACGGAACAATGATTAATACAGCTCCAGAACCAAAAGTGGTAATGAAGGACTCAACAGCTTTCATGGTCACAGATATGTTAAAAAGTGTATTGGTTTCACCTGGAACTGGGGTAAGAGCGAAAGTACCAGGACTTCCAATTGCTGGTAAGACAGGAACTACAAATTATACAACTGATGAAATGAATAAATATAATATTAATAGCAGTTCTGTACCGGATGCCTGGTTTACAGGATATACGACAAACTATACTGCCTCTATATGGACCGGGTACAAGGATCGAACCACGCCAATAACAGCTGTTGGCAATAATCAAAGATTAGCGCAATTAATCTTTAAAAATTTAATGGCCTATGTTTCTAAGGATATCGATACACCTGATTTTTCGATGCCAAATAGTGTCCAAAAGGTTGGGATTGAAAAAGGCTCAATGCCTCCAGTTTTGGCAAGTGAATTCACACCAGATAGTGAAATCACGACCGAATATGCTCTTAAAGGGTATGCGCCTAAAAAAGTATCTCAGAAATATAATAAACTTGAAGCACCAACGAATCCTGTTGCCAAATTAGATGAATCTGGTCAAAATATTGTATTGACATGGGACTATAAAAATGCAACCGAAAATGTTAGTTTCGACGTATCCGTCGATAACGGTACAGGAGTGAACCATTTCCCTGTTCAAACGAACACATTGAGCATTCCTGCTGCACCTGGCACAAAATATACTTTTGCTATTGTTGCCATTAGCGGAAATAAAAAGAGTGACCCAGTAACAGCCTCCATTGAAATTCAAAAGCCTGCCAATGAAAATGATCAAGGCAATGGCAATGGCAATGGGAATGGCAATGGAAATGATAATGGTAATGGCAATGAAGGTGGGAATGGGAATGGAAATGGAAATGGGAATGTGGATGGCGACGGAAATGGAAATAATACTGGAAATGGTAGTGGTAACGGAAATGCCGGAGATCCAGGTGGAACAATTCCGCCAATAACCATTCCAGGGACTCCGTCGAGCGGTCAAAGTACTGGACCACGAAGTGGAACATAAAATTTTATATTATCATAAAAAAATCGTCTAGCTATTTGGCTTAGACGATTTTTTTATGATGGTTCTCTTCACAAAATGTTTTTCCTGTTCATGCATCAGCTCTGTGAGCTGCCGGTACGAATGATATAAATTGGGCCTCGCTTTAATAAACGCCAATCTTTCTTCAAGATTAACCGGTTTTATCTCTAGTTGGTCAAATGGCAGCGGCCCTTGAAAAAAGGACCTATCATTTGTTATCAATATAAATTGAATGAATAGCTCAATCCCTTTCTCCATCCATTCTTTCGTATCTTTAAGGCTTCGGCTGCAAAATAATTCATCCAGTCTTCCTTTTACTATCTCCCATTCCTTAAGGATCCTCGTTACGTCTTGATCTCCATCATCCATGGGAAACTGCACTGCCCTTCATTCTTTTTTTACCTTCACGGCATATTTCTAATAATGGGCAAGATGGGCATTGTGGATTTTGAGCTTTACAATGATACCTTCCAAAGAAGATTAAACGATGATGGGTTACCGACCATTCATCTTTTGGAATTCGCTTCATTAAAGTCTTTTCCACTTCCAATACGGAATCCTTCCACCTGCAAATTCCAAGACGCTTACTTACTCTTTCTACATGTGTATCAACGGCGATTGCAGGGACATTAAAGGCAACTGAAACCACGACATTTGCAGTTTTTCTACCTACACCCGGCAGTTTAGTTAACTCGTCCCTGTCCTTTGGAAGTTCTCCGCTATATTCATCTAAGATCATCCTGCAGAGACTTTGAATATTTTTCGCTTTATTCCTGAAAAGTCCAATCGATCGTATGTCATTTTGTAATTCCTCAAGCGGAACCTTTAAATAATCTTCCGGTGTTTTATACTTTTTAAATAATTCCTTTGTGACCTTATTTACTAGTGCATCTGTACATTGTGCCGATAATGAGACAGCAATTATAAGTTCAAACGGATTTGAATGGGTTAATTCACAATGGGCGTCTGGGAACATCTCTCCCATTTGATCTAAACAATATCGGATTTGAGTATTATTCAGCATAACATTTCACCTGCTTGTCCGTAAAACTTTTATTGTTCTAACCAGTTGTAAAAGGGAACCGATGAAGACTGAGATTCATCTTTAACATTTGGTTTCAGAGATTGTTTTTGACGAAACTTTCGTCCCTGATTTTTCGCTTGTTCTATAGTTTTAATACCGTTTTTCTTCCACTCAAAAAGGATTCTATCAATATAGCGAAAATTTAATTTGCCTGACATTACAGCTTCCTTTAATCCTGCTTTAATAATAACTGGGTCATGGTGATCATCATCCATCCACATCCCAAGGGTTTCGCATTCAAAAGGTGATAAAGGCCGGCCAAACTCCTTTTCAAAACATGTATATAAATCAGTCTCTTCTGCCTTCTTGTTCATTTCGCTCATATTTCGATTTTGGATTAAAAATTGTTCGACGAGTTTCTCCCACAAAGGCTTTAGGGAATACTTTTCAAATCGGATTCCTTCATGTGAATATTCATCCATGATTTCAATAAAACCTCTTTGGATTAGCCTTCTTAGCATTTCATTACAATCTGAAATAGAAATAGTCATTCGTGCCGACAGTTCTTCCGGTGTTGGAAATTCATTCCCTTTTTCTAAAAAAGTAAGTATATTTAGTAAAAGAACGAGCTCTGTTTCGTTTAAATTAAGATTGCGGTATTCAGAAAATAATAGTGTTGGTATCGAAATATTGCCCTCTTGTAGCCATGATAATAATGTTGTTTTCATCTTTTGGACACCTCCTGATAAGTATATCATGAACATTTTATCCGAGTAAGAGTATTAGGTATCCAGCATTGGAAAGGAAATCAAAAAGCCTGCAGAAAGCAGACTTTTTGTTAATATCAAAGGTTGTAACTATATTAGTTTTTAACGTTTGCTTTTTCTAGTACAAACTGGTGAATCCTTGCTACGGCTTTTTCTAATTGCTCGAGCGAAGTTGCGTAGGAAAGGCGAATATTATCTGGTGTTCCAAACCCTGAACCAGGAACGACAGCCACTTTTGCATCTACAAGCAATGCATCTACAAAGTCATCAACTTGATTAAAACCAGTCATTTCAGCAGCAGCTTTCACATTTGGATACAAGTAAAATGCACCTTGTGGTTTTACACAAGAAAAGCCAGGAATTGCAACTAACTTATCATAAATGATTTCTAATCTTTTTTCAAATGCTTGACGCATTTCTTCTACTGGTTCTTGCGGACCATTGTAGGCTGCAATTGAAGCGTATTGTGCAGTTGTAGTAGGATTCGATGTACTATGACTGGCAAGATTTGTCATCGCTTCAATGATATTTTTATTTCCGGCAGCATAACCAATTCTCCATCCTGTCATGGAATGTGACTTGGAAACTCCGTTAATGACAATCGTTTGTTCTTTAAGCTCAGGTGATAGCTCGGCAATCGATACATGCTTGACGCCGCCATATACAAGCTTTTCATAAATCTCATCTGAAACGATAAGGATATTTTCTTCCAAACAAATTTTACCTAATTCTAAAAGCTCTTCAGCTGTATAAAGAACGCCAGTTGGATTGCTAGGTGAATTGATAATCACTGCCTTAGTTTTATTCGTAATAGCCTTTAGTAGTTGTTCCGGTGTAATCTTAAATTGATTTTCTTCAAAACCCTCAATATATACAGGGACACCGCCTGCTAATTTGACTTGCTCTGGATAGCTTACCCAATAGGGAGTAGGGATAATAACCTCATCACCGTCATTGAGAATTACCTGAAATAATGTATAAAGAGCATGCTTGGCTCCATTGGCTACAATTATTTCATTTGGTTTATACGTTAATCCCTGGTCTTGTTCAAATTTCTTGATAATAGCCTTTTTTAATGCCGGTAAACCAGCTGAAGGGGTGTACTTTGTATAGCCTACATTCATCGATTCTACTGCAGCATCTAAAATATGTTTAGGTGTATTAAAGTCAGGCTCGCCTGCCCCTAAACCTATTACATCTTCTCCCTTTTCCTTTAATTCCTTCGCTTTAGCGGTGATTGCTAAAGTGGTAGAAGGTGTAAGTGCCATTACTCTATTAGCCAGCTCCACTACCATGCCTGTTCCTCCATTCTCCATCCACTCTATAGATTTTCAATTTTTTTCAGCCATTCGCCTGTTTCAAAGTGTACATAATAATAATTTATTAAATTATTTTCAGAACGATAATAAATTTCCCATAAAGGGATATTTTTTTCCATACCTAACCGAACTGAAATAATTTTCTTAGGTTTTTTTTCTTGTAATAATTTTTTTATGGCCTCATTTTTAGTGAGTCCATTCTTTGCTTTTTTTACAATAACTTTTTTACTTTTTTCGGGAATCCACACAATGATTTTTTCGCCTTCATTATTTTTCCCTTCGATTACATTTACTGTCTCTAAACCATTGTAAATATGAAAGTCCTCTACATTACTGATTTTAACCTTTTTATTAGCAAGTAATAGTGCTTTTTCTTCAGCCGCTTTTACAGGTTCAACCGCTGAGAAATATACCTTAATCAAGATACCCAAAATACCAATTACAAATAATGCCAGAACAAATAACCACTTTTTCACTTTCATTCACTTCTTTATGTACGATATATGGTAAAAATCGCTTTATTTTTATCTTGCTGATCAAGGGCTAATCCAAACATAAGGTCATTTTCTTTCAAAGTACGATTTAGAGCATCAACTACTTTATATAAATCCGGACTATGCTGGATTTTTACAGTTGATAAAACTTCAATTTTACTTTCCATCCAATTCCTCCATAAAACAAAATCGATAAAAAATTCTACTCAATTATTATAACAGGTTAAAGCGAGAAACGTACTTGAAATGCTAGAAGAATTAAATGAATATTTTTACTCACCTGCTTCAACTGGCAGGGGAATTACTTCATAGCTTGAATCTGTAAATTTAATTGTCACCGTACCGTGCTTTTTTGTAAAATATATCTCTGACCAAATATCATGTAAATCGTGAATGATATCATTATCAAAGAGTTCACCTTCATCAGCATTAAGAATCGAAATTTGCGGATTAAAAAATTCGATTAATTTTTCTGTTATTGCATCCTCTTTAGCGAAAAGGGGAGTTTTAAAAACGTTTAGATTCTCGAGGTTCCGCGTTAAAAGAGCTTGTTCAGCGCGTTTGCTAAAAGAATTCATCATGAAAATACGATGTTTAAAAAACTCCAAAGTAAAATCTAAACCTTCATTCTGCATACTTCCTAAAAATTGAACTTGGGCTGTCAACTCAGGTAGAATTTCTTTTTTCGTGCCCACTCCCCAAGCCACAATTGAAACCTGATGTGCTGGATTTAAACTTCTCGAAAGAAGTGCTGCCATTTTAGGTGTTGTAATGAGCTCTTGGATCTTATATTTTATAAGAAACTGATTGATCAGATTAATTGGAGGTTCAGCTTCATCATTAGTAAGGATGAGCGTAGAAATTTCCTTGACATCATATAAGCTAAGCCATTTTTCCAATTCTGCTTTGCTTTCTTCTCTCCCGATATTCACTAAAACATTTCCGCCATTAGGTCCTTGTATAAGTGTTGCTTCTCCAGCAGACAATCCCAAAAAGGTAATGGCAACCTCATGTTCTTTCAGTTTCAAATCAATATTTTCAATTTTACTTGTCGCAAAAACAGTCGAGGTGGCTTGAAATATGATAGTAATTAAAAGCAATAAAATTCTCATGCACATTCCTCCCATAGATACTAATAGAATGTACAATTTTACCATTATTTATCATAACCAAGCGTGAATAAATTCTACAAGCATATCTATTGGCCCTTTTTTAACCGGCACGGAAGGAATTGATTTCAAAAACGCCCTTCCGTATTTTGTCGTTACAATCCTTCTATCAAAAACAACTAAAATTCCCCTATCGTTCTCTGTGCGGATCAAACGCCCAAAGCCCTGCTTAAATTTTAAAATGGCTTCAGGAAGTGAGTATTCGGAAAAAGCATTCCCACCCTGGTCTTTGATCACTTGGCATTTTGCTTCCGTCAGCGGTTCGTCTGGCGGGCTAAAAGGAAGTCTCACAATCACCAGACAGGTTAAATCCTCCCCAGGAATATCTACCCCTTCCCAAAAACTGCTGGTTCCTAATAAAATAGCTTTGTCATATCGCTGGAAATTCCGCGTCAATCTCGTACGGCTGCCGCTCGTAATACCTTGGGCTATCATGACATAATCATTTAGAAAACCGCTTTCTTTAATTAATTCATAGGTTTTCTTTAACATATCATAGGCCGTAAAAAGAAGCATCATTCTTCCATTTGTCGCTTCTGCAAGTGTAATAATATGCTCAGTTATTGCAATGACATATTCATCCAAAGTAACCGCATTAATTTCTGGTAAGTCCTCAGGAATTAAAAGATTGACTTGATGCTTATATTCAAATGGCGAAGGAATCATAATTTGTTTCGTCAAAACTGGATCTAATCCGATTTCTTTAATTATATAGTTAAATGAGTTATTTACCGTTAAGGTGGCAGAGGTGATGATTACCCCTTTTTTAACTTGAAATAATTGCTCTTTTAGAGCATTGGCCACGGATGCAGGCTGCGCCAAAAAGGTTGTTACGTTTTGTGGCGAGCGGATATCCATCTCAATCCATTTAACATCGTGAGAATCAATTATAAAACACTTTATGACCGTTTCCCTTAGCATAGCTAAGTCATTTGAAAACAGTAAGATTTCTTCCATTTTACTTTTCTGTGAATTTGATAAGAAATTTGTCTGTTTTTCTAAAAATTGAAGCCGTTCCATAATAGATCCATGCAGGTCTTTAAGTAAAAAGGAAAACCTTTCAGCACTGTGTTGGATTCCCTTTGTTTCTTTCCCTCCATCAGATTTAGAAAAGCGGACTTTAGCACGATAAAAACCTTTTTTGTTAGCCAGCATTTTTTTCGTATAAAGACCGATTAGCTTAAAGAATTCATCCATTTCATAGGTTAGGTCCACGATTAGCTGATTCAGCTCAAGTCGGGAAGCAAGTTTCTCATTTGTAATACGAATAGAAGATACCAAGCCTTCTAGTTCATAAAAAAGCTGTTTCTGCTCATAAAGTCCAAATTGGCCTAATAACAGTCTTGTTGATAAATAATCTAAGGTTAAACCGAAAAACTGAGATGCGACTTTTTCAAGATGATGTCCCTCATCAATAATCACATAGTCATATTCGGGTAAAATGGCGCTATCTCCCTTTATGTCGCTTAATAATAAAGAATGATTGGTTATGATTATATCAGCTGACGAGGCCGCTCTTTTTGCTTTTTGGTAGAAATCCTTCTCTTGCCATTCGCGGTTTTGGGAAAATACTGTCGGTTCATTCTTTATTTTATTCCAGTAAATGAGCCCGCCGCTCGAAATATTAAGCTCATCCTTATCTCCGGTTTCTGTTTCCGTCAACCAAACAAGTATTTGCATTTTAGTTAACGTGGTATCGTAATTATCGTTTTCATCCAAAAGTGTTTGATAGAACTTTTCTAAACTAATATAATGGGTCCTCCCTTTAAGCAATACCGGACGAATCTTAAACGGAAGAATTTTGTCTAAAATTAGAATTTCTTTCTTTAAAATCTGCTCTTGCAGCTGTATGGTATGTGTGCTAACAACAATTGGGAGATTTTTTTGTTTGGCAAAATAGGCACTTGGCAAGAGATAACCTAATGATTTGCCTACACCAGTTCCCGCTTCAATTAAAGTATGGTGCATATTGAATAAAGACTTATGAACCTCATCCATCATCGTAAATTGGCCCGTTCGATTCTCAAAGTCATTAAAACCATGTTTAATCAGTTCCATTTTCTCTACATCATCAGAAGGAAACTTGAAATCGATTCCACTTTCGCTTTCTTCTTGATCATGCTTTAAATCCTTTTTTAAGGCAAGATTCTTAAATATCTCAATACCCTTTGGAAGCTCCTCATGTTCCATCTTTTTATTTTCCAGAAGGTCATCAAGAAGCTGTTGGAGGTCACTTTTCAAACCTCCAGAAAGTTGTGTAAGCTGTTCCATTGTGATTAAAGGCAACTGAGATAATTTTTTCAAAAAAATTAGAAAGAGTTCTGCAGTTACCTCGGCATCGCTATCAGCTTGATGAGGACGGTCGTGATTAAGATTTTCTCTTTCTGCTAAATCAGTTAGTTTATAGCCATCTGCGGTGGGATATAAAATCCTGGCCATTTCGACCGTATCCAGAACTGGGCCATAAAATCCCTCGAAGCCTGCCTGAATTAATTCCTCCTGAAGGAAGGACAAATCAAACAAAACATTGTGCGCGACAAAATATGCCCCTTCTAAAAGTTCCGATACTTGCCCGGCAATTTCAGAAAATAAAGGAGCGTCCTTAACCATATCATCATTGATTCCAGTTAGCTCTTCGATAAAAACTGGAATGGATTTTTGTGGATTGACAAGTGATGAATAAGCATTTTGGACTATTCCGTTTTCGATGACTACAGCTGCGAATTGGATGATTTTATCGCCTTTTTTGGGAATGTTCCCTGTAGTTTCCAAATCGATAACAACAAATTTATTTGACATTTGATAAACACCCCGAACTTCTGTTCATTAAACGGTATCACAAAAAGACTAAAAAGTAAAAAAGAAAAATCCCCGAAAAAATATCGGGGATTACTACATAACGGTTAGTGCTGGTTCTGCATGAATTAGTTCTTTAATCCGGTTATTCTCATCCATAATCGCCACTTTAGGTGTATGCTCCGACACTTTCTCCTCAGCCACAAAGACATAGGAAATAATAATGACGATATCGCCTGGCTGTACAAGGCGGGCTGCAGCACCATTTAAACAAACCACACCGCTACCTCTTTCTCCCGGTATGATATAGGTTTCTAAACGGGCACCATTGTTATTGTTGACAATTTGCACCTTTTCATTGGCAATCATGCCAACAGCATCTAAAATATCTTCATCTATCGTTATACTGCCAACATAGTTTAAATTAGCTTCTGTAACCGTTGCGCGATGGATTTTTCCGTTCATCATGGTGCGAAACATTGATTTATTTTCCTCCCCTGATTGTTACTCTATATCAATAATCAAATTATCTATCAATCGAACCTTCGTAAATTTTACCGCAAGTGCAATGATAATCCTACCGTTTAATTCTTCCAAAGGCTTTAGCTCTGGATAGGAGAAAATTTCGACATAATCGATCTCCCCTTTTGATTCACTTGTTATCATTTCTTTTATTAAGTAAAATAATCTGCCAGAATCTCGTTCACCTAGTGAAATGGCTTCCTTGGCAGCCTGCAGGCTTTTATATAAAACGGTTGCCTGAAGTCTATCTTCAGGGAGTAGGTTGACATTGCGGGAACTTTTAGCAAGACCGTCATGTTCACGGACGATATCAACTGCAACTAAATCAATTGGAAAATTAAAATCAGAAATTAGCCCATGAATGACAGCCACCTGCTGAGCATCTTTTATGCCAAAATAAGCCCGAGTCGGCATCATGATATTAAATAGTTTCGTGATGACCGTGGCCACTCCGTCAAAATGGCCGGGTCTTGACTTTCCACATAATACATCTGTACGTTCTTGAACGACCACTTTTACTGAAGGAGAAGCTGGATACATTTCCTCTACAGAGGGGAAAAAGATATAATCGACCTTCTCACCTTCAGCTAAAGCACAATCACGCTCAAAATTACGGGGATAGGTAGAAAAATCCTCTTTTGGGCCAAATTGCAAAGGATTGACAAAAATACTTAATACCACGATATCATTTTCCTTGCGTGCCTTATTTAACAATGTTAAATGACCTTCATGCAGAAATCCCATTGTTGGAACAAAACCAATTGAATGTCCTTTTTCCTTCTGTTGCTGAATTTCCGATTGCATTTCTTGGATGGTTGTTACGACCTTCATTCTATACCTCCGTATAAAACCTTTAACTCCGTTTCCTTCATGGTAAAAGAGTGTTTATCTTCGGGAAATTGTTTATTTTTTACTTCAGACACATATGCTTGAATAGATTCAAGCATAAAAGGATTGACTGAATGGTATTGTTTCACAAACTTTGGAACACGCTCAACGCCATAGCCTAAAATATCATGATAGACAAGAACTTGGCCGTCAACATCAATACCTGCCCCTATGCCAATTACCGGAATAGATAACGCCCTTGTTACTTCTTCTGCCAACTGTTTTGGAACACATTCAAGCACAACAGCAAAAGCGCCTGCTTCTTCGCATTTGATGGCATCATCCAGTAATTTCTTAGCCGCCCCGGCATCTTTACCTTGTACCTTATACCCGCCTAACACACCGACTGATTGCGGGGTTAGTCCTAGGTGAGCACAGACAGGTATCCCTGCTTTAGTAAGTGCAGAGATTTTCTCCAGAACTTCATCAGCCCCTTCGAGTTTTACAGCATGGGCTCCAGTTTCCTGAATGAGTCGTCCAGCATTCATTAATGTATCTCGAACCGATAAATGGTAAGTTAAAAAGGGCAAATCCGCCACAATAAACGTATCTTTTGCTCCACGTTTAACAGCTTTTGTGTGATGAATCATGTCTTCTAGTGTTACTGGGACAGTGGAATCATAACCCAACACCACCATACCAAGTGAATCACCAACTAAAATAAGGTCGATTCCTCCCTGTTCTGCTTGTTTGGCAGATGGGTAATCATAAGCCGTTAACATCACAATCTTTTCGTGATTTTCCTTCATTTTTAAGAAATCTGTTGTTTGCTTCATCCTTATTCCCTCCTTTTAATTGGGAGAGGTGATAAAACACAGTTAAAGAGCAAATAAAAAGATCCTTCTGAAGGCAGAGGATCTACGTTACTCTTATTACTGTTCCATCCCTCTGTCCCGGTCCGTACTACGGATCTAGGCAGATACCTTTTTAATTTTAGTATTACATAAAAGGTGCAGTTCCTTAGGATACTGCCCAAAGAAATTATAACAAATTATTTAAAAAGTGTACAAGGATATTTATTATAATCGAACTGTTTAAAGCTCAATATCAGCAGAGTATACATGATGAATGGTACCTAACTTATCTTCGAGCATTAATACACCCTCATCAGTAATTCCTAAAGCCTTTCCTTCAATTACATTTGTCAGGGTCCTCGCTTTTAGGATTTTCCCAATGCTGATTGCATAGCTTTCCCAAAGCAGCTTGATTGGGAGGAAACCTTGTTCTAAATAAAGTAAATATAATTTCTCGAAGTGTTTAAAGATACTTCTGATTAAACCAGCCCTGGAGATTGGTTCGTCTTTTTCAATATAAAGGGAGCTGGCCGTTTCATGTAGTTCAGCTGGGAAATCTTCTTTCTTTTGGTTTACATTAATCCCAATACCAACGATGATCGAATGAACCCGGTCGGCTTCGGCCTGTAATTCTGTTAAGATACCTGTCACTTTTTTCCCGTTGATTAAAATATCATTAGGCCATTTTATTTCAGGGGTAAGTCCCGTAAATTCTTCAATTGCCTGAACAATGGCAACC
The DNA here is from genome assembly GCF_059587065.1 of Neobacillus sp. DZ-9. Classification (NCBI taxonomy): domain Bacteria; kingdom Bacillati; phylum Bacillota; class Bacilli; order Caryophanales; family Bacillaceae; genus Neobacillus; species Neobacillus sp. DZ-9. The sequence goes on along the minus strand of NZ_JCAIOL010000001.1, from coordinate 622,783 downwards.
GCCGATAAAAGGGTTAATTGCGGTGTTTTTGTCAAAGGGATATTCGGGCGAAGGATAACGCTCATCCAAATACCGGTATATTTTGGTGAATGCCATTTACGGCTCATTCTTCCCTTTCCAGACCTTTGCTCTTCAGCAATGATGACCGTACCCTCTGGTACTTCCTCTGACGCAAATCGGTGTGCTATCTTTTGTGTCGATTCTACACTTTCCTCGTAATGAATGTTCCGTCCAATAAAATCCGTTGTTAATCCAAGTCTAATTTCATCAGCCGTTATTTTTTCGGGTGTTTTTACAATCCGATACCCTTTTTTTCTGACAGCTTCTAATTCAAAGCCCTCTTTCCTCAATTCCTCAATATGCTTCCAGACTGCCGTCCTGGAACAGCCAATTAAATCAGCTAGATGCTGCCCTGATAAATAATCTTCCCCAGCATTTGTAAAAGCATCAAGCAGTTCCTTTCTTAATTCTGACTGCACTCTACAAGCCACTCCTTAATTTGTTGATGATTATTCGCTACTTTTCCTATTAAAATTGCATGTTCAATTTCAAAAAGGGTATCCTTCAACCAAGGTCCTCCACTTTTATCGAACCACTGCATTAGGTCATTGCCTGTTACATTCATTTCTGAACGCTCTTTTATTGGCAGCCCCTGATAAACCTTCAGCCAATAATGAATAGACTCAATTTTTTCTATTCCTTTTAAAACTAGATAAAGCTTCTCTACTGATTGAATGGTATCCGACCCGGCAGAATACAAATCATAAACCGTCCAATTCTGTTCAAGTCTTTTGGCTAAGTATGCTAAGGTCATTTGAATATCCCTAACCTCTTTAATCGGCAGTCGCCAGGCTCTTAAAAAAGCATCGACTTCATTATTTTTTATTTCCATACAGAATAGAAGTAACGACCACATTTCTTTTACATTCAGATTTTCACACTGATAGGTTAATAAAAGCTCTAAATAATTCTTTTGATTTTTAAGGCCCGGCAAATAAGAATATAATTCAGTATCTAACAGGATGCTGAATGCATTTTTCCGATTTTCGCCGACTAAAAGTTTTTCAAATTCTGCTCTTTTTCGTTCCACAGCAATATTGTCAAGTAAGGGAATCAAGTTAGTTAACGCCGTAACGGTTTGACTTTCAATCGTAAAAGAGAGCTGGCTGACAAAGCGGACAGCTCTCATCATCCTTAATGCATCCTCATGGAACCGCTCCATAGCTGAACCGACGGTTTGAATGACCTTTTCGTCTATTGCCAGCTGGCCATTAAAAGGGTCAATTAATTTGCCCTGCCGGTCCATCGCCATAGCATTCATTGTAAAATCTCTTCTCTGCAGATCTTCTTTTAGACTCCGGATAAACGCAACCTCTTTTGGCCTTCGAAAATCCAAATATTCAGCTTCGGTTCTGAAAGTGGTAATTTCATACGATTCATTATTAAATAAAACAAGGACAGTTCCATGCTCGATCCCAACATCCACAGTTCTTGAGAAGACCCTTTTCACTTCTTCCGGTGTCGCGGATGTAGCGATATCGACATCACTAATTTGTTTATTTAGAAGAAAATCCCTAACCGATCCCCCAACAAAGTAAGCTTCATAGCCCGCCTCTTCCAGTCTCATTAGTACTGGAACGGCAGATAAAAATGGTTCAATCATTTCCTTCACCTTAATTCAGCAACTTAAAGTATATTTGTTCATACTGTTCTACGATGTTGTCCGCTTTAAATTTTGTTGTTGCGGTTTCCACTGATCGATTGGATAATTGTTCATGGAGTTTGGTATCCTTTAATAAGGCAATCGCTTTTGCAGCAATATCCTCAATATCTCCTACCTCACAAATATACCCAGTTTCACCATGATTAATAACTTCCGGTAATCCGCCCACATTGGTTCCAATACAAGGCACACCACAAGCCATCGCCTCTAAAGCAACTAGGCCAAAGCTTTCCTTTTCCGATAAAAGAAGCATTAAATCACTAATCGAGTACAATTCCTCAAGATTCTCTTGCTTGCCAAGGAAAATAACTTGGTCCTCAATTCCTAACTTCCTGACTAGTTTGCAAACTATTGTCATTTCCGGGCCATCTCCGACCAGCAATAATTTAGCAGGCATTGACGTTGAAATTTTTGCAAAGGTTTTTATGACATCCTGCACTCTTTTAACAGCACGGAAATTCGAAACATGGATAATGACCTTTTCTTCTTGCTTAATCCCAAATTCACACTTTAAAATGTCAGAATTGCTCTTTTGATAGATTCGTTCGTCAATAAAATTATAAACCGTTTCAATTTGTTTATCTGGATTAATAAGTTCATATGTTTGATTTACAAGAGCTTTTGATACTGCTGTGACAGAATCTGACTTTTCAATACCAAATTTAATGGCATCAGTAAGTGAGGGGTCATATCCTAAAACTGTAATATCCGTTCCATGTAAGGTTGTCACAATTTTAAGATCTCTTCCTGCCATTTGTTTGGCTAAAATTGCACAAACAGCGTGAGGAATGGCGTAATGAACATGTAAGATATCCAATTTTTCACGATTTGCTACTTCAGCCATTTTGCTTGCAAGTGCAATATCATAGGGAGGGTATTGGAAAACGGAATATTGGTTCACTTCTACTTGATGGTAGTATATATTGTGGTACATTTTATTTAGTCGAAAGGGAATGCTCGATGAGATAAAATGAATTTCGTGACCTTTTTCCGCAAGCATTTTCCCAAGTTCCGTTGCAACAACACCAGAACCGCCAACAGTTGGATAGCATGTTATTCCAATTTTTAGTTTCTTCATTGTTTATTCTCCTATCAAATCACGATTCAAAAGGATAGGAACTTTCGTTTTGAAGCCTTCGGCATAATTTACGCCTACCAGCTTGCCAAACATTTTTTCTCTAGCCTCTACTGTTTCAATATAACCGTTCACCAAAGGTGTATCGACGCTATCGTCCGTTTTTTCAAATTGACTTTTATAGGCTCGTAAAGCTGAAAGCTTTTTATCCATAAATGTTGAAATATCAATCGTAAATTCGGGATTATGGAAACCGTTGATCATATAAAAATAAACCCTTTCCACTCGGTGGGGTATATTTTCTTTATCTGTCTGATATTTTTTAATCCCCGCAGAGAAAACCGCTTCTTCGACAAGGCGGGCGCAATTCCCGTGATCGGGATGCCGGTCCTCAAAATAAGGTGCAAAGACAAGTCGAGGCTTGTATGCTCTAATTAATCCTGCAATTTCACGTATGTATTGTTCCGTCTGGAATAAGCCCCGATCCGGAAATCCCAATGAAGTTCGGAACTCTACGCCCAGTATTTCTGCCGCTTGTGCTGCTTCCTCTTTTCTTAAGGTTACGTTCCCGTTGGAAGAAAGATCTGCATCTGTTAAATCACATATGCCAATTCGTTTACCTTCAGATGCTAGTTTAGCAATCGTACCCCCCATGCCGATTTCAACGTCATCAGCATGGGCTCCAAATGCCAAAACATGCAGCTTCTTATTTTCCATTGCTTCCACCATTTTCTTTGACGATATTTCTCCAATCTATTAGTCCTTCTTCTAACCCCCTAATTAATAGTTCAGCCGTC
>NZ_JCAIOL010000001.1:618619-619087 GCF_059587065.1 Neobacillus sp. DZ-9 | reverse complement strand
GAACACAGCATCCATTTGATTTTTTGCAATCATCGCCCCAATTTCCTGATCGCCTCCTAGCGGCCCTGACTGGAACCGGGTAATTGGCAGTCCTGTAGCTTCACTGATTCTCGAACCTGTCGTTCCGGTCGCGAACAATGTGTGCTTGGCAAAAATGGTCTGGTAGGCAGTGGCAAATTGCACCAAGTCGTTCTTTTTTTTATCATGAGCAATTAAAGCAATATTCATAATTTGTCTCCTAATCTAAAATATTTTCAAGACCATAAACAAAATGATTTTGTTTCATGACTGTTTCAACAGCCACCTTCACCCCTGACATAAAGGAAGCTCTGTTATATGAATCATGACGAATTGTTAAGGTTTGTCCATCTGCTCCAAATAAAACCTGTTGATGGGCGATTAACCCTGGCAATCGGACAGAATGGATATGCATACCGTCATAATCAGCACCTCTTGCACCGTTTATAG
>NZ_JCAIOL010000001.1:549646-618423 GCF_059587065.1 Neobacillus sp. DZ-9 | reverse complement strand
GGCAATAATACAACCCAAATCTTTTTCCTTACAAATGCGTTCCAGCTCTTCTAAATCATTTTTTGTAAAACCTGTTGTTCCAACCACAGGACGAACATTATACGCTAGAGCAGTTGTTGTATGGTACATACCTACTTCCGGTGTTGTTAAATCTATTAATACATCTGCCTCTACATTTTGCAGACATTTTTCGATGTCCCGATAAACAGGCACATTATGTATCGATTGAAAGCCATCAATATCACTTAACATAATCCCATCGTATTTATGGTCAACCACTGCTACTAATGTAAAGTGTTCCGTTGTTGATACTAGATTGACTGCTTCACTGCCCATCCGGCCGCGCGGACCGGCAATAACGATTCGGATGTTATTCATCAGACTTATTCCTCATTTCCTCATTAATTCTCGTCCATCTGTTTTTATCCCTCGTATTAAATTTGTTCATTACATAATCGTGGGCCTCTTCAAGATCAATATTTAAAGAATTCGCAAGACAAATAATAACAAACAACAGATCGCCAAGCTCTTCTTCAATTGCTTTTTCAGCTTCTGTTGATTTCTTTGGTTTCTCACCGAAAGTGTGGTTTATTTCCCTTGCTAACTCGCCAAGTTCCTCCGTTAGCCTTGCCAGCATGGCGAGGGGACTGAAATAACCTTCTTTAAATTGTCCAATGTATGTATCGACCTCATGTTGAAGGTCTTTCATCGATTTCCCTTTGTCCAATTATCTTCACCTCATTGCTATCATATTTTTCATGTTAGCTAAAAAAAGACTGTTTTACAAATGTTTTCGTTTAAAGCGTTCACTTTACTGTTTAGATTGCTCCAGTATACTTTATTCGCTATAATAAAAACCGCGATGATAGAGAAAATTATGGAAGAGGAGGTATGTGTATGGTATTAGGCCTTAAATTCAAAAATATATTGTTTATTCTATTAGGGGCAGCCATTTTTTCATTTGGACTTGTAAATTTTAATATGCAAAACAAGCTGGCAGAAGGCGGATTCACAGGGATAACCCTGCTACTTTATTTCCTGTGGAAGTTAGACCCATCTTATACAAACCTGCTGTTAAATATTCCTTTATTTATTATTGGATGGAAGCTGCTGGGCCGAAATGTTTTTTTATATACGATCATAGGAACAGTCGGGGTCTCCATATTTCTGTGGGTTTTCCAACGATATTCTCTTGAAATGCCATTGAAAAGTGATTTAACCTTGGCAGCATTATTTGCAGGAGTTTTTGCTGGTATTGGGTTGGGAATTATCTTTCGCTTTGGCGGTACTACAGGCGGCGTGGATATTATCGCAAGGCTTGTTCAAAAATATGCCGGATGGAATATGGGGAAAACGATGTTCATGTTCGATGTCTGTGTCATTGGCTTATCACTGCTTACATATTTAAACTATAAGCAGGCTATGTATACACTTGTTGCTGTTTTTGTTGGGGCAAGAGTAATTGACTTTATCGTAGAAGGAGCCTATTCTGCAAGAGGTGCGATGATTATTTCAGAAAAAAATGATGAAATTGCCAAAAAAATAATGGATGAAATGGAGCGCGGGGTCACGGCCCTAAGAGGATATGGATCGTATACAAAAAGTGAGCGTGACGTATTATATTGTGTAGTAGCGAAAAGTGAACTGATCCGTTTGAAAAATTTGGTTACTACAGTAGATCCCCATGCCTTTGTATCAATTTCCATTGTTCATGATGTCCTTGGTGAGGGCTTTACACTAGACGAAAATAAAAAACCAATACAAACATAAAAGCAATGCCCCCCAAGGGCATTGCTTCTTTTTTTAATCGTCGTTCCTATTCATACCTGTAAAAATAAAAACCAATCTTAACAATTCCAAAACAGCTACGGCAGCGGCTGCTACATATGTCAGGGCTGCGGCATTTAAAACCTTTTTAGCTTCTCTCTCTTCTGCCTGACCAATTAACCTGAGCGCAGCAATTTGGTCCAACGCACGATTAGAAGCATTGAATTCCACAGGTAATGTGATAAGTTGAAAAAGGACGGCTGCTCCCATGAAAATAATCCCCAAAAGCAGCATACCGCTAAAATGGAAGAGTATCCCTATCATTATAAGGATCCATGAAGCATTCGAACCAAGGTTTGCAACAGGAACCATTGCATGGCGAAAACGCAGGAACGCGTATCCTTTTGCATCCTGTATCGCATGTCCACACTCATGGGCGGCCACGGCAGCCGCAGCAATCGAATGACCATGGAAATTATCTGGAGAAAGGCGGACTGTTTTCGTCCTTGGGTCATAGTGGTCACTTAAAAACCCTCGCCCTTCTTCAACACCAACATTATAAAGCCCATTGGCATTCAGAATTTCCCTTGCAATCTCGGCCCCTCGGCGATAGGAAGAGGACGCAACTCGAGAATATTTAGCAAAGGTACTTTTAACCCTCATCTGGGCCCATAATGGGATCAATGCAATAATAATAAAATATAATAAAAATGACATATAGAACCTCCAATCAGCTCTTGGTGCCTGTCTTGTAATAGAAGCTGCCGATTAGACTCATCAATCCTTTAAATCTCTTGAACGATCTTTTTTCATCCCTTTTTCACCTTGATACTTTCTCCAGCCAACATAAGATAAAGTCATGATAATGATGCTTCCAGTTGATATGATCACCCACCATAAAGAAGGGTCTGCCTCATCCTCTTCCAAGTTGGCAAATAGGTTCTTTAAATCGGTATCGAGGGCATCCAGTTCCTGTCTGCTTTTTTGATCTTTTACAACCTGTGACCTATATTCATCAATAAAATTTATTCGGGCATCTATTCTTTGAATATTTTCTACTGGTACATCAATTTTCATACTTGGATAGATAACATTATACAAGGATAAAAACGAATTAAAGTTTGAATGGAATTGAGCAGAATCACCATTTAGGGCCGCATCCTTTGCTTGATGAAAAGCGGTCATAATTTGGTCTTCCATTTCTGTCCATAATGGTTGATGACTTGTGGCAATTGCATCAATAACAAGACGGAATTTCGTAAGTTTATTTATTCTTTCTTCATATTTCATATTTGGGCTTACAGCAGCTTCCATTGCTTCGTCATGGGAGGTATGAACAATTCTAACCTCATCCATGGTTAAGGGCTGCTCATTACCAGCAATACTAGTGAACTGATCTGAAAAATAATCTAGCAATTTTTTGGCATCTTCGTATCTATGAAACTTCACCATTTGGAGAGCTTCATCGGAAATATCATCAAGCTTCTCCATTGGCGATTGCTGTTTTGCTTGAACTGATATGGGAGTGAGCATCATGATCATTGCTAAAATGACAAACCATTTTATTTTCAATTCTTGTCCCCCCTTTCGTTACTAATTAAAATGTATGAAGGGTTGGACAAGGTTAGACCTGAGAGGCCAAACTATTTTATTTCGAGTTGAAAACGATTAGCCCGGATACATAAATAATAGGCAATGCCAATAGACAAGATCGAAAGCCAAAAGGTAAAATAGCCAATTTGCGGAATATATTGATCAAGCATATGGTAGCTGGGCAGCATGAAAAAGACATAGTCAATAACGTCATTATGTAAGGTCCATATCGCTGTTACGATCAAATGCCACCATTTAATCCGATAAAACGGAGCATATAATAATCCCTGTACCGCCATGGCAAAATGGGAGAAAATCAACATATAGCCAACAGAATCCAGCTCCCCTTGGACAAAAAACACAAGGATGTTCATCACAACAGCCCAGATTCCATATTTAAAAAGGGTAACTATCGCAAGCGATTCTACTAAAGGCCAATTTTTCCTCATTAAAAAAGCTAGAAGGACAAAAACAAAAAATAAGCTTGCAGTTGGACTGTCAGGTACAAACAAGAGAAATTTCGCGGGTGTTTCTTTTAGCTGCCATCCATACCAGTAATATCCATAAATAGTTCCTGCAATATTAATGACTAGTAAAAGTAATAATACATTTCGATTTGCTAAAAAAGGATAAATCCAGCGCACAATGATTCCCCATTTCACTAATTAAGAAAAAAGCTGACGAAAATCGTCAGCTTTTCAATCTTTATTATTTTTTACCAAGGCCTGAGATGAATTCAGAAAGCGTCTTTAACTCTTCGTCTGTACCTTTGAAAATTCCTGGTGGCATTTTGCCGCCTTTACCTTCTTTAGCAATCTTAGCTACTTCAGCAGCAGATAAGCCTGTACCAATGAGTGACGGGGCACCAGCACCACCTTGGAAACTATCGCCGTGACATGTAATACAGGTATTTGCACTAGCGATTTTGTAACCAGCGCTAGACTTATCAATGTCGACTTTTTCAACAATTTTCCCTTGACGTTCTGCAGCAGCCCAGTCATGTGTTGCAACAGATTCCCAAGTTAAATAGACAGTAGCAGCTAACGCCAAAAGCATAGCACCAGTTGCGATTGGACGCTTTAATGGGCGGCGTTCCGATCCACGATCAAGGAACGGTGCCAATAGTAATCCTCCAAAAGCAAGTCCAGGGATAATCATTGCCCCAATTACCGTGTACGGCCCGGAAGCAAATGTATATTTTAGCAATTGATACAAAAATAAGAAATACCAGTCTGGTAATGGAATATAACCTGTATCGGTTGGATCCGCAATCCTTTCAAGCGGAGCCGGATGAGCAACGGTTAAACATAGATAACCAACTAGAAATACTGCTCCTACCATCCATTCTTTCAAAAGGAAGTTAGGCCAGAATGCTTCTGTTTTACCAGGATATTCTGAGTAATCTTTTGGAAGTTTCGGTTTTCGTAATTCAGGTGCTAGCACACGTGAGTCACCAACGAACTTCATACCTTTACCGCGATGCATTGAGCAATCCCCTCCTTTTTCCGTAAAAATAAGATAAAATTACAATTTCAGTTAATAAATTTTTAAAGAGGTCCCGAGATACCTTGTTTGCGAATCATGATAAAGTGGGCTCCCATTAGACCAAGCAGAACACCTGGCAGGAAGAACACGTGAATCGCAAAGAATCGGGTTAACGTTTGCGCGCCAACTATATGTTCATGTCCAGCAAGTAGAACCTTAACATAGCTACCAATAAACGGAGTTGCTTCAGCAATTTGCAGACCTACTTTTGTTGCAAACAACGCTTTCATATCCCAAGGTAATAAGTAACCTGTAAAACCTAAGCCCAGCATGACGAAGAAAATAAGTACTCCGACCACCCAGTTAAGCTCACGCGGCTTTTTATAGGCACCTTGGAAAAACACGCGCAATGTATGTAAAAACATCATTACAAGTACTAAGCTGGCTCCCCAGTGATGCATTCCACGTACGATTTGTCCAAATGCTACTTCATTTTGAAGGTAATAAACGGACTCCCATGCATTTTTAATATCCGGCACATAATACATGGTTAAAAACATACCGGAGAGAATTTGAATAACGGTAACAAAAAATGTCAGACCGCCAAAGCAATAAACAAACGCGGAAAAATGATGCGCTGGGTTAACATGCTCAGGTACTTCATGGTCTGCGATATCGCGCCACAGCGGCGTAATATCTAAACGTTCATCTACCCAATCGTAAATTTTGTTTAACAATGATTACGCCTCCTTCCGTGGTTCAGCTTTTCCTAGATATAGGAAACCGTCTTTTTCTTTGTATGGATATACATCAAGCGGGTGAAGTGGTGGTGTACCCTTAACGTTTGTACCATCCTTCGTGTAACGGCCATAGTGGCATGGACAGAAGAATTGGTTTGGATGCTCCTTGTCCGTATTCCAGTTAACCGTACAGCCTAAATGTTTACAGGTTGGTGATAGGGCAACAATCTTGTCCCCATTCTTATAAACCCAAGCAGTATTGGTTACTTCGGACTCATACCATGCATCTTTTTGCTTGAAGGTGAAGTCAACCCTTACTGGTTCATCGGTTATTTCAGAAACCTTTTGCTTTGTTGCGATAAAATTTCCGGCACCTTCAGTCTTTAATACAGGATCAACTGCAAATCTTACCATTGGCATCAACATTCCAGCTGCCATGAAACCGCCTACACCTGTTAAAGTATAGCTTAAGAATTGACGTCTTGAAACGCGCTCTTTACTCATGCTTATCCCCCCTCTATTAACGAATTTAAGTCCAGCGGACAAAAATTAAACACATATAAAACTAGGACATAACAATGATATATCAATCTGCAGGCAAGGTCAATATCATACTATTTTAAAAACATATAATCTGGATAGTTTTACATATTTTCATGCCATTTTTGCGTAAAGAGAGTTAATAGCTGTTTGACTTGACTGTCGATAATCGTTAATTTTTGCGAATCACTCATTTGATCAAGCGGTATAGCCGGAAGCCAAATTAACGATCCCTTTAATTTTTCGGAACTTTCTCTCCAATCAATTTCAGAGGTTATATAAAATACGTGTTTGAATTCACTCTGAAAAATGCTGGACTCCCAATTAAGCAGCTCATTAAATACTTTTTCGGTACGATCATTTTTTAAGTATGTAAATGGCGGAAACAAGACTATTCTTCCCGTAAATTGTCTTTCTAAATGACTTGTTAATAATGTGATAAATTCTGCAGCTGCAGCAGATTGCTTCATTTCACCCCCAACTGAAACCGAATATAAAGGGACAACTGCGGTATCGACATACTCTTTTGCATTCAAGTAGGTCTCTACCTCTTGAGGTATCCATTTCATAGTGTGCACCAACCTTTAAGAATTCACTAATCCTATATTATCATTTTCTCCAAAAACAATAAAATGATAAAGATAAATCATAAAAAAATAGAAGCCTGCTTAACGCAGACTCCCTTTTGGTTCAGACTGATTTAGATTATTTAATTTTTCGGTTAACATTTTAAACGCTTGGCGATCTTGTTTATCTAGTGCTTCATCAATCAATTGGAGAAGCTTTTCACGTTGAAAGCGTTCAATACTGTTTTGCAGCAGCTGTTCTGCAATTATTCCATCTTTCTCATTAACCTGCAGGTGTTTTGGAACAAATGGATTTTCTTCCAGAACCGCTGCATACTGGTGTGCTTGATTTGAGGCATGGAAGTTTAATTGAATAAAAATATCTTCGTCCCGGTTAAGCCGAATATCATGAAAGGATTTTTCAGCATCGGTCGTCATGACATTTTCCTTATAAAAGCGAAATGGTACTTTATCTACACAATGGGTAGACATAATCAAACCTCGTGGACAATACTGTGCTTGCTCAACAAAATGAACCTTTTCCATTAGTTGATCGTGGCTCATTAAATAATTTAGAATCCAAACACATTCTCTTCTCTTTAGTTGATAATGATTTAAAAACCATCGTATAAAGTCCTTTTTCTCGTTGACAGAAACAGGGGTTGCCATGATAGTTTCCCTCCTCTGCAAAATCAGCTTTTTTAATCTTTGTCGTTTTTAAACTTAGCTGTTGATTTCCACTTCAGGCACTCGCTTTCCGCGGGCGGTCCGTGGAGCCTCCTCGGCGATGAAAGCGCCTGCGGGGTCTCCACTGCCCCGTCCTCCCGCAGGAGTCTCGTGCCTTACGCTCCAATCAACTATGAGAATAAAATTGCCTAATCTTTAAAATCGGTTAAACGTTCAACCAAGTCAAGGTATTCAAAATTGGTAGGATCCTTAATTAGCAGCTGTTTAAAAATTTCGGCAGCGCGGTCCGATTTTCCTTCCTCAACTAAAAAATATCCGTAATCTTGTAAAAAAGTCTCATTGTTCTTAAAAAAAGTATATGCACTTTCATATTTGTCTAATGCGGATGAAAATTTCTCTAATTTCTCAAAAGCGAGGGCAGAATCCCATAAAAATTGGGGCTCCTCATCCTCAGCAATGTCAAGGGCCGAAACTAAATCCAGAACATCCTCATATTGTTCTTGTTGGAATAAAAGCTTATTTAAGGTTAAAGCAGCCTCGGTAAAGCCAGGATCTAAGGCTATTGCTTCGCGAAACAGCTGTTCTGCCTCCATGGTCTTTCCAAGCTTAATAGATATTTTGCCGCCATAGAAAAATAATTCTTTATTAAATTCATCTTGTTTAATGCCTTCATTAATAGCAAGTATGCTATTTTCAAGCTCTTCTTCCCGCTCATATGCCATGGCAAGATGGAGGTAAAGTGAGTGATATTCTGGGTCAAGTTCTTTCAATTCATTGAACTTCTCAATAGCAGTTCGGTTATAACCTGCCTGCAGTGCAGTAAAAGCATAGCCAAATAATGTGTTAATTTCTAACTTTTCATCAAGCGCTTTGTCATAATAGATTAACGCTTCTTCAAACACGCCAGAAGCACTTAAAAGGTCTGCCATTCTCTGGTGAATATTTACTCCGGCAATCTCACTTTCTTCAGTTAAAACTTTTTCATAAGCAGCCATGGCCTTTCGTATTTCGCCTTGCTCACTATAAAGCTCGCCCAGGGCAAAATCGATAATGATTTCATTAGGCAATATTTCCTTAGCCTTGAGAAGCTTATTTTCACAAACCTCATATAAACCTTGGACTTGATAAAGGTCCGCCAATAGAAGTAATGACTGCCCAAAATTAGCATCTTGTTCTGAAATTTTTTCCAGCATGAGAATGGCTTCTTCCTCTTCCCCCGCTTCAATTAGAATCTCACTTAATAGAACAAGTAGTTCCCCCTCCTCAGGGTACATTTCTAACAGGTTCTCAACAAGAACTTTAGCTTCATCCAGAAAACCATACTGATACAATTCTTCACTTAGAAGATATTTTTCATCAGGCTGGCCGCTTTGTAGTAAAACATTATATTCATTTAAGGCCTCATTATGTTGGCCGTTTTCTAACATGGAAATAATTTTATTAACTCTGTCCATTGACTCCTACCTCTTCCCCTAAATTTACAAAGAAAAATAAGCTGGGTTTCGCACCTTTACATGTTCTCCATATCCTGGTTTAAATAAAACCTCATCCCCAGACCGAACAACCTTTCCTTTGTGAACTGTAACTACAAGTCTATCACCATGATAATGAAATAAATTTAGTTCATCAACATTCATGATTCCTCTTCCCTTTACATATAAATTATAGCTTAATTCTGTGCCATTCATAAGACTTGCCATATGGGGATAGAGTCCTAATTGATTTAATACAGCAATTGAAAGTGGTTGGTCTTCTTTTAGCTCTTCGTAAAAAGCGGAAATTTTTTCATTTTCCATGATACTTTTCCATTTCGACAAAGTGAAGCCAGCTTCCTTCTTCTTTGACGTAGAAATTATTGGAATTAATGGACTATTAAATGGAAACAAGGCTTCCCTGATCCATCCCCATGGTATTTTTTCTAACTCCTCTGGATCTTTAATTTCAACAAAAATGGCTGGTACTTTTTCTTTTTTACATTTTCGTATAAATGACGGTGTTAAAAGGCGAACCGGGATTTTTACCGCAATGACAAAGTCAATTGGACTGCTGAGTAATGTCATCTTCATTTCTTTGATTTTTTCAATTAATTCAGTTTCAAAGGAAACCTGGACAAATGTAATTAGAGTGGTGCATCCTTTTAATATGAATCGGTCCGTGATCATCGTTTTCAAGTCCCGAAAGGAAGTATAAGGTGAGATTTTAGAATTTAACAGGACAAAAGAGGGGGTCATGATATACGGTTCAGCATTCATTTTCATCAAACGATAATGCTTGGAACTGCTTTGAATTGACTCTATACGGTCTTTCCTTATGATAAGTGAACAGGTGGTTAACCGCTTGTCTTTAAGGATATTCGCATTTTCAATGATATACATTGTCCACCACCCTTTAATATTCTCTTAAGACAAGCTATGCGAAAATTCTTAAAACTATGACTTTCAAAAAAAACTGCCGTAAATGCAGCTCAAGCTGTTGAAGAACCCTTTGCAGCCACTTATTTTATTCATTCACTTTATCAATGCACCACACTATAATTCGTTACAACATTATTGTATATAGGTTTTAAACAGGTCCGTTGATTGGAGCGGAAATCAACAGGACCATTTGCAGGGACAATCAATAAATTTGGTATTTTGATTCTTAAAAAAATAAAAAATTGCCGAGAAAAATAACTTTTCTCGACAATTTGACCTGCGTAAAGGCAGTTTTTAGTTTGTTAGGCTTTTTAAATGCTCAAAGAAATTAGGGTAGGAGACTGCGATCGCCTCTGGATTTTCAAGGAGTACATCACCATCACTTACTAGCGCTGCAATTGCCAGCATCATACCTATGCGATGGTCACCATGGCTGGAGACGGTACCGCCATGTAGATTTGATTTACCGTTAATAATCATTCCATCATCTGTCGCCTCTATCGATGCACCTAATTTTTGGAGTTCGTTGACAACGGTATCGATACGATTTGTCTCTTTTACCTTCAGTTCTTCCGCGTCTTTTATGATTGTTTTTCCTTCAGCTTGCGTTGCCAAGAGGGCAATAATCGGAATTTCATCAATAAGCTTTGGAATTAAATCCCCTTCTATAACCGTTCCTTTTAGATTTGAGGTTCTTATAACAAGGTCACCTGCTGGTTCAAAGGAGTCGCTCTCATTTGCAATAATCTCTAAGTCAGCACCCATATTTTTCAAAACCTCAATAATACCGGTTCTTGTTGGGTTTAATCCAACATTTTTCAGCACGATTTCACTGCCTGGTACAATAGCACCAGCGACCAAGAAGAAGGCTGCAGAGGATATATCCCCCGGAACGTGAATCGTGGCTCCTGTCAGATTTTGACAGCCTTTAACAGTAATGATTTTATTCTCCTTAACAATCATTCCACCAAATTTCCGAATCATTCTTTCAGTATGATCCCTAGTTTCAGAAGGTTCGATTATTTGAGTAACCCCTTCAGCCTGTAAACCAGCTAAAATAAGGGCAGATTTAACCTGGGCGCTTGCAACCGGAAGCTCGTACTGAATTGGGTTTAATTTTCCTCCGCGAATGGATAAGGGAGTATAGGAGCCGCCTTTACGGCCATCAATCACTGCCCCCATTTCCGCCAAAGGACCAGTAACCCTTGTCATCGGACGCTTCCCAATAGAAGCGTCACCCACGAGCGAAGAGAAAAAAGATCTTCCGGCCAATATTCCCATCAATAAACGAATGGTTGTACCAGAGTTCCCAACGTCTAAGACATCTAATGGCTCTGTAAGCCCCTCAAATCCATTCCCGCTTATGCGAATCTGGTTGTCTTCTTCCTCAATGGTTACCCCGAGCTTCCGAAAACAAGAAATCGTACTTAAACAATCCTCACCAGGAAGGAAATTAGTAATCTTTGTCTCACCGTGTGCAATCGAACCAAACATAACTGAACGGTGGGAGATGGATTTATCTCCGGGGATAGTTATTTCACCAATTAACCGATTTAATTTCATATTGAGTGTTATAGATTTCATGAAATCACCTTTTTAATTAATATAAATTAGGAACCGATGGATGTGGCGTAGTCTGAATATGCTCGTATACAGCGTTCAGCTCTTTGCCGATCCTCTTCCGTTTGAAAACTAATCACCAGAACCCCATTTATATCTTCACGTGTTTCAAGGATTCGAATGTTTGTAATACTAATCTTTTCTTTTGCTAAAAATCCTGTTATTTCGGAAATGATACCTGGATAGTCCGGTACGTCTACATATAAATCATAAAATGCCGGAATTGCACCCTTTTCTTTTATCGGTAGTCCATCACGGAATTGCTTTGCTTGGTAAAAATAATCATAAATGGCAGCGCTATTTTCTTTTTCTAATAGCGTTTTAACCCATTCCATCTCATCTTGCCACTGATTTAACAGCTCAATTAAATTTTCACGATTGTGTAAAAGGATGTCCTTCCACATCTCTGGACTACTTGAAGCAATGCGGGTGATATCTCTAAATCCCCCTGCTGCGAGGCGGGGGATTAGACTATCTGCTTCCGACAATTTTTCAGTTTGGCGGACGATTGAGGCAGCAATGATATGGGGAAAATGACTGACAATCCCTGTAAGGTAATCGTGATTTTGCGGCGTTATCGTTAAAAACTTGGCATTTGTTCCCTTTAACCACTCTTTAAGTAACATTACCTTTGATTTTTCAACATATTCCCCAGGTGTTAATAGATAAAAGGCATTTTCAAATAAAATTTCTTTAGCTGCCGACACACCACTTTTATGTGAACCAGCCATTGGATGTCCGCCAATAAAAGTAATTCCTTGTTTGTTTAAGCTGATGGCATTTTCGACAATTTTCCTTTTCGTGCTTCCTGTATCCGTTACAATCACATCCGGGTTTAATGAAAGCTTTGATAGTGATTGAATAATGTTTTTAGTATCATTTACTGGGGCTGCAATAATAATCAAACTAGCGCCATGGGCCCCATCCTCCATGTCGGCAGCAATTTCATCTATTACTCCGAGCATTTTGGCAAGTCTTGCTTGTTCACTATTAATGTCTAAGCCTATAATGGTTGCTTCTGGATGCTCTTTTTTTATACAAAGAGCCAAGGAACCCCCAATTAGGCCTAAGCCAATGACGAATACACGGCCATTCAAAAATAATTCCTCCCCATATACCAAAAGCCGTTCAGCGTTAATTCTCAGCAAGAAAATTACTCAGTGCTTTTAGTACCCCTTCATTTTGTTCAGGAAGGCCAACCGTAATTCTTACTGAGGTTGGAAACCCTAACGCTTTACCTGAACGAGTAATAAATCCTCTTTCTAGTAAATATTGAAAAACCTTGTCCCCATCCACTTTAAAATCAATTAGTATAAAGTTGGTTTGTGATGGATAATAACTCAATTTGTTTTCATCACAAAATGCATAAAATTGTGCAAGGCCCTGTCTATTTTTTTCTTTACATTCCTCAACAAATTCCTGATCTTTGATAGCAGCAACTGCTGCCAGCTGGCCTAAAGAGTTAACATTAAACGGCTCTCTTGCAGGTTCTAGTGCTTTAATTATGGATGAATGTGCAACACCATATCCAACCCTTAAGGCAGCAAGTCCGTAAATTTTTGAAAAAGTTCGGAGCACGATAACGTTTTGGTACCTGCTTGTTAAACTTATGGAATCATAATAGTCATCAGCCGCAACATATTCATAATAAGCTTCATCAACAACCACTAAAATATGCTTTGGCACTCTTTCTAAAAACGAGAGTAGTTTATTTTCAGGAATGTATGTACCTGTTGGATTATTAGGACTACATAACCAAATGACGTTTGTTTGTTCATCAATTGCAGAGATCATTGCTTCTAAATCATGGTCACCATCTTTTAGAGGAATCTCTTTGATAATGGCTCCTTCAATAATTGCATTATGCTTATATTGTGAAAAAGTCGGAGTGGCCATTATTGTGCTGGCATTTGGATGCAGGAGGGCCCTTGAAATCATTTGAATGATATTATCTGAACCATTTCCAAAAATCAGCTCATTCTCACCTACTTCTAAAAATGCAGCTAGTTCTTCTCTTAAATTTGCTGCATAACCATCCGGATATATGGCCAAATTGTTAGATATCGATTGTAGCGCCGGAAGCACCTTTTTAGAGCATCCAAACGGATTTTCATTTGAAGCAAGCTTTACAATTTTATCTAAATTATACTGTTTCTTGACTGACTCTATTGGTCTTCCAGGCTGATAAGGAGTCAGGGTAAGTAGTTGCTCTTTCCATCTCATATTTATCCACCCCATTTGGTTATTTCTTTTATAATGCCAAACTATTATCGAGATCAGGTCTTAGAACCTTTGCTTCATTTAAATAAACATGGAAAATATCTTTCTGATTTTGATTTGTATTGACATGCATCATGACACGGATGCACATTTTTAATGAGTTTGGAACAGGGATTTCCCTCATACACATTACAGGTACGTAGGTCCACCCCTCAAATTTTCTCATGGCCTTTGCAGGAAATGCTGCTGTAACGTCCTCTGTTGTAGAAATAAATACGGATGCGACGGTATCAGGTTGAATTTGATTAACCTCAATGATTTTAGCCAAAAGTTCTTCAGTAGCTGTAACAATTGCTTCTTCAGTATTAGCTGTAACCGTCGTCGCTCCTCTCACTCCTCTGAACATGAAAAACCCTCCCTGTTTAAAAGCTTTTAAGCTCCTCTAATAATAATTTATCTGAAATTTCACGAAGTATCGGTGTCCCCAAATGCTCGAGCAAAACAAAACGAATTGTTTCGCCGACAGATTTTTTATCCTGCTTCATCTTATTTATTAAATTATCGTACAATAAATGACTAGGGATTTTAGTTTCATACCCAAGCTTTTCTACCCAATTTACAAATTCCTCTAGATTGAATGATAGTCCGAGCAGCTGTTGGCTCAATTTGATAGCAAAAATCATCCCAATCATTACGGATTCCCCATGAGTAAAATTCCCATAACCCATTTCAGACTCAATTGCATGTCCCAGGGTGTGGCCTAGATTCAAATAAGCACGAACGCCGGTTTCACGTTCGTCCTGACTGACAAATTCATTTTTAATTTTAATCCCTTTTATTAAACATTCAGACAGCTGTTCAATCGATAGTGTGTTTAAGTCTTGAACATTTTTTTGAAGCCAATCATAAAATTCCGCATCAAAAATGAGAGCATGTTTAATAACCTCAGCAAACCCAGAGCGAATTTCCTGTGCTGGTAATGTTTTAAGAAAATCTAAATCATAAAATACAGCCTCAGGCTGATGAAAGGCCCCAATCATATTTTTCCCGAGAGGATGATTGATAGCAACTTTTCCGCCCACTGCACTATCATGAGCTAAAATAGTTGTCGGAATTTGTATGAAAGGGACTCCCCTCATAAATGATGCAGCCACAAATCCTGACAAATCCCCCACTGCGCCGCCGCCAAGAGACAAAATAAGTGATTTTCGGTCAAGGCGGTTTTCAAGGGCAGCTGATAATGCATTATAATAAACTTCAAATGTTTTTGCTTTTTCACCACTGGGTGCTGTAAAAACGATAGGATCCCACGAATCTAGAATAGTGAGTAACTTGTCAAGATGAAGCTTGGCCACAGTTTCATCTGTCATAATTAATATTCTTGTTAATTTTGGAAAATGATTAGTTATGAATGATTCCAGGTCTTTTCTAACACCTTCTCCAACAAAGACATTATATTTTTTAGACTCTGTTTGGATGTGTATCTTTTCCATTAAAATTCCCTCGCATACTCACGTTGCCTTTTGATTTCATCGGCAAAGGTTTCAAATCTATCACTGTAAAATTGTTCAATAAGAGCATTTGCCAGCTCCCATGCAACAACACTCTCAGCGACAACTGCAGCAGCAGGAACAGCACAGCTGTCAGATCGTTCAATGCTGGCAGCAAACGGCTCTTTCGTTTCGATGTCAACGCTCATAAGCGGTTTGTAAAGTGTTGGAATTGGCTTCATTACTCCGCGGACAACAATTGGCATTCCAGTTGTCATCCCACCTTCAAAGCCACCAAGGCGGTTTGTTTTCCGGTAATACCCATGTTCAGGGTCCCACCCAATCTCATCATGAACTTCGCTTCCTGGCTTCCTGGCAGCTTCGAATCCAATACCGAATTCGACACCTTTAAAAGCATTTATACTTACGATTGCACCAGCTAGTTTGGCATCCAATTTTCGATCATAATGAACATAACTGCCAACCCCGGCAGGCATGCCTGTTACGATAACCTCTACTACCCCGCCTATTGAGTCGC
This sequence comes from Neobacillus sp. DZ-9, assembly GCF_059587065.1. Taxonomy (NCBI): domain Bacteria; kingdom Bacillati; phylum Bacillota; class Bacilli; order Caryophanales; family Bacillaceae; genus Neobacillus; species Neobacillus sp. DZ-9. Next base: position 602,763 of record NZ_JCAIOL010000001.1, on the reverse strand, counting down.
CATTTTTTTTGGCCTCATCAATTGCATTCATCATTTTTTGCTCCACATTTGTGTCTGCAACCCGAACAGGTGAATTTTCAGTCCGCTCCTTCAACGTCTCTATTGATAAGGATTCATCAGCTTGGGCTTTAACTCCGCCAATTTCAACTACATGTCCAACGATATTTACACCAACTAAAGACAGTAGTTTTTTGGCAACAGCACCAGCAGCAACTCTTACGGTTGTTTCGCGCGCAGATGAGCGTTCCAGCACATTCCTCATGTCACGATGTCCGTATTTAATTGCACCATTTAAATCCGCATGACCAGGACGGGCCCTAGTTACTTTTCGTTTAATTTCGTCTTCCTGACCTTCTTCTAATGGCTCGGCTCCCATTATATTCGTCCAATGCTTCCAGTCATTGTTTTTAACGACTAAAGCAATAGGTGATCCTAGCGTTTCTCCATGCCGAACTCCTGAGACGATTTCGGCGGTATCTTTCTCGATTTGCATTCTTCTTCCGCGCCCATACCCCTTTTGTCTTCTCGCAAGCTCCTCATTAATGTCTTCGGATAATAACGGCATCCCAGCAGGAAGTCCTTCTAAAATTGTCGTTAATTGCGGTCCATGGGATTCTCCAGCTGTTAAATACCTCATTCCCATTCTCTTTCCCCCTTCAACTCATTAAAGATTTATGTATCAATATAACATATACAGCGAAATAAACATAGTGGAACTATTCCGAAAATAGAGATAAAATTTTTTGTATGCGGATACAAAAAAGCACTTGTATTAATTATACAAGTGCCCCGTCAAATTTAAATTAATAAATCCATTCGTTTACTAATTTTGTATACTCAACTACTCCAGCTTCTTTGAAGAATAAACCGATTTCACGCTCTGCGCTTGCAGGTGAATCAGAGCCATGAATAATATTTTTACCAACAGTCAGTCCAAAATCACCGCGGATGGTACCAGTTGCTGCATCCTTTGGATTTGTAGAACCCATCATTTGGCGTGCAGTTGCAATTACGTTTTCACCCTGCCATACCATTGCAAAAACAGGACCAGATGTAATGAAATCAACTAATTCACCAAAGAATGGACGTTCTTTGTGTTCACCGTAATGTTCTTCAGCTAGTTCGTTTGGGATATTCATTAATTTTGCTCCAACTAATTGGAAACCCTTTTTTTCAAAACGCGCAACGATTTCACCGATTAAATTACGCTGTACGCCGTCTGGTTTAACCATTAAAAATGTTTTTTCCATGAATTCCACTCCTAGTTCGTTATGTATCATGATTGTTACTTAAAACAATCCACGAAAATATTAACATTGTTTCGAATATTTGGCAAGCTGATGCTAGCTAGAATTTCCGCCTTCCAATGAATTTGGCAATATCACGAAGCGTTTTTTTAGCTTTATTTTCTGGCAGCTCTTCTAATATAGCTAATGCCTTATCTAAATAATGATCACTTAAGACAATAGATTTTTCTATTGCACCAGACTTTTTGATCAAATTAATAATTGGGGCAATATCTGAAGGTCGTGTATGTTCATTAACCTTTTCTATTTCACTGCGAAGCTTGTGATTTTCCATCGCATACAGGGCAGGCGCTGTAATATTCCCTTGTAATAGGTCACTGCCCGCAGGCTTTCCTAATTCCTTTTCAGTTGCCGTAAAATCCAATATGTCATCAGTAATCTGAAAGGACATGCCTACATAATAGCCAAATCGATATAGAATTTGATGGATGGATTCTTCAACATCTGCTGCGATGGCACCCAGTTGGCAGCTTGAAGCGATTAACAGGGCTGTTTTTCGCTTTATTCTTCGGAGGTAATCCCGGAGATTCTGATTATAGCGGTATTTATCTTTAATTTGTTGAATTTCACCTACTGTGACTTCAACAATAGTTTCTGCTAATATTTTATGCGCTAACGGTCTTTCAATATTGGTCATTAATTCAAGGGCGAGTGCAAACACAAAGTCACCCGTATACATAGCAGTCTTGTTATCCCATTTTGATTTAACAGTTGGCTTTCCTCGGCGAATATCAGCGTCATCAATGACATCATCGTGAACAAGTGATGCCATATGAATTAATTCTAGAGCGACGGCCACATTTTTCATTAATTCTATATTGTATTGACCAAATTTACCAGCAAGCAAAACAAAAACAGGACGAATTCTTTTTCCTCCGGCTTGTAATGTATGCATAGAAGCTTGTCTTAAAAGAATAGACTCTGATTGGATAGTCTCTTCCAGCGTTTTTTCAATTATGTTAATATCCGAATTCAAAAATGAATACATCATTTTTAATTTCATTTGTATTCACCCAGCTTTTCATCCTGTCTTTCGTACAATTAAATTACTTCTTTTTGCCAATATGAACTGCAGCTGCACCGCCGCTGTAAGATTTATAAATGACTTCATTAAAGCCTGCCTGTTCAAACATACGTGCAAGCTCTTTCATCCCTGGAAAATCGCGTGCTGACTCTTGGAGCCATGAATATTCTTTGTAGCTTTTCGCAAATAACTTACCAAATATCGGCATAATAAAGCGAAAGTAAAAATAAAAAAGCTGCCGATACCCGATTAAAGTTGGCTGCGATGTTTCCAAACATACGGCAATTCCCCCTGGTTTTACTACCCGGTACATTTCTTTTAAAACCTGAAGGTAATCAGGAACGTTTCTTAGGCCAAATCCGATTGTCACATAATCAAAGCTATTATCCTCGAAGGGAAGTTCCATCGCATTCCCATGAATAAGTTTTACCTGATTTAGCTTAAGTTGTTTAACTTTTTCAATCCCTACATTCAACATATTTTGACTAAAATCCAAGCCACTAACTTCTCCAGATGGTCCAACAGCTTCTGCTAAGGCAATCGTCCAATCAGCAGTGCCGCAGCAAACATCAAGCGCCTTTGAACCAGGCTGAACATTCATTTTCTTCATTGTGTCCATTCGCCATTTGATGTGCTGCTGAAAACTGATTACTGAGTTCATTTTATCATAGCTGTCAGATATTTTTTCAAATACATTATGAACTCGTTGTTCTTTCGATTGCTGCATATATTTAACCTTCTTCCACAAAAGTTTTGGCATATGGCTTGTGCTGATTCAACAAAATGTTAATTCTTTTTTCAAGTAAACCATTTAAGTAAGGAAGCTGCAGAAGCCCTTTTTCGATGACTTTTTTTGAAAGTTCAAGATAATGATCAACAATTTTCAATAACTGCCTTTGCTGCTCATTTGATAACTCTTTAATTTTAAATTCATTCATTGGAAAAATTATTCGTTTCAAAGCATCGAATAAGACTGAGCCTTCTTTTTGTTCAAAATGCCTTTTTTCCTTAAGAAGCCGTTTAAAAAAGAAAAGATTAGCAATGAAATCATTCCACAAATCGACCTTAAAATATTCAGATAGTTTTGCAAGTAATGCACTTTCTACCACCTTAATACTTGCCATTACTTTTTCAATTCCCTCAGATTCATGATGATAGACAGCTATCTTATGTTCATTTACTTCTTTAATTCCTTTGGAAAGGGCTTTGATCATCAAAATATCCTCTGAATCCGCGAGAAGCTTATAATATAAACCGCTAAAATAATCTCCAGCTAAAACAGTGAGCTGACGGCTTTTATCGGCCTCAGGTGAATTTATAATATGTTCATGGGTATCAAGGGCGATTTGAATTAACATGGTGGACAATGCATAGTTTTCTAATTCACTGAAAGAGAGGTCCAGACGGTCCATGATAGATATAAGGATAAGCAGCTTATCCTCGTCAATCACCGGAATATTAATATATTTGAGCAAGAATGCATCAAAAACATTTTTTTCAACCTTCTCTCGAATAACTGTAAATTTTTGTTGAATATCTTGCATTCTAATCACCCTTGCTTCCCCGAAGTAATATATCTATATGTATTCTTATTTCCTATCCGCAAAGTAAAATTCATGTCCCAAAATATGAAAAAGAATCTTTTTGTTTATAAAAACAAGCCAATCATGATTATAACACAAAAGACGAGTGCTGAGCAGGAATTCACAAATTAATAGGAAATAGTCTTGTTATTTCTTCATTTCGCTTTCTACCTGGCCATATTGGGTAAGGATTGTTGCATGTCCCCTTATTTTTATTGCGGAGGTATGCTCGGTAAATTGGGCGATTAAAACCTCACCTTTATCAAGCTTCTCTGAATGATGAAATCTTGTATCAGACCCCCGCGTTAAACCGATTACGCTGACACCATCATCAAGCGCCTTAATAACCACATACTCACTATTTTGTGAATTGCGCTTTTCCACATTAACACCCCTAATTTTGACTACTTAATATTTTATTAACGAAAGTACTTCTGAACGGGCAATGGAATCATCGGCAAGATTACCACGTACGGCGGTTGTAACTGTTTTTGAACCAGGCTTTTTCACGCCGCGCATCGTCATACACATATGCTCTGCTTCCACTACAACCATAACGCCATGCGGTTCTAATTTCTCCATTATGCTATCCGCTATCGTGGCTGTAATTCTTTCTTGGAGCTGTGGTCTTTTCGCTACTGCCTCTACAGCTCTAGCTAATTTACTTAAGCCTGTAACACGCCCATTTTTCGGAATATACGCCACATGGGCTTTACCAAAGAAGGGGACTAAATGGTGTTCACACATCGAATAAAACGGAATATCCTTCACCAAAACTAACTCTTCGTGATCCTCACTGAAGATAGTCTCAAAATGAACTTTGGGATCCTCGTTTAATCCACTGAATACTTCTTCATACATTTTTGCCACACGTTTAGGTGTATCAAGCAGTCCTTCTCGATTTGGGTCTTCACCAATAGCTTCTAATATCAAACGTACCGCCTCTTCAATTTGGGCACGGTTCACTTCTGTCATACTGAATTCCTCCTATGTCCGCCAAAAATAAAATGACAAATACATATTAGCATAATCAGTAAACTTCAAGCAAAAAATAGAAAAAGGCCATGGAATTTCACCATGACCTTAGCTCTTAAGCGTTCGCTTAAAGCAATAAATTTATGTAATTATTTTACTGCGTCTTTAAGCGCTTTACCTGGTTTGAAAGCTGGTACTTTGCTAGCAGCGATTTCGATCTCATCACCTGTTTGTGGGTTACGACCCTTACGCGCTGCGCGCTCACGTACTTCAAAGTTACCAAAACCGATTAATTGGACTTTATCACCATTTTTTAAAGCATCTAAAATCGCATCAAAAACAGCATCAACTGCTTTTGTAGCGTCCTTCTTAGAAAGCTCGCTAGCTTCAGCTACTGCATTAATAAGTTCTGTCTTGTTCATGCCATTCACCTCCTCCCAAAGAAATTATCAAGATTCGTAAATAAGATTACTTATCTACATTTCTAAACAATTTTTCTAATTTCTATACGTCATAGCAAGGTTTTCTTACTAAAGTTTTACAAATCAGCCTCTTTTTGTGGCTTAAATCTATTTTTTTAATAAAAAACCTTATGAAATAAAGGGTTTCAAGCACTATAACGTAATTCTGTTAAAAGATTATCATAATCAAAACCGCATAGCAAGAACATTTCATGAAATTATGGTAATCTTTTCTTTCGTTCTACAAAATTCTACTTTACTGGGCTAATATTCCATATTTTTAGTGAAAAATTGAGACCCTAATATACTTAGTTGTTGATTTACGCTCCAATCAATAGTGTTATCAAATCAACTTTTTGCCTTTAACAAAGACAAATACAAAAAAAAGACTCCAGATTGGGAGTCCACAGCTTAAAGGATGATGGCAATTAGACCGCCAGATCCTTCGTTTATTATTCTTTCTAATGTTTCTTTTAATTTATATCTGGCGTTTTCCGGCATTAAGGAAAGCTTTGCATGAATTCCTTCGCGGACAATCGAGCTTAAGGAACGGCCAAAAATATCTGAGTTCCAAATGGACAGCGGGTCATCCTCAAAGTCCTGCATTAAGTAGCGGACAAGCTCCTCGCTTTGCTTCTCTGTGCCAATAATTGGGGCAAACTCCGATTCAACATCGACTTTTATCATATGAATCGAAGGTGCTACTGCCTTTAATCTCACTCCAAAGCGGGCACCCTGGCGAATGATTTCAGGCTCCTCAAGGCTCATATCAGAAAGTGTAGGAGAGGCAATTCCGTACCCAGTCTGTTTCACCATCTTTAAGGCGTCGGCAATGTGATCGTACTCTCCTTTTGCATGAGCGAAATCCTGCATAAGCTCCAGGAGATGATCTTTACCTCTAATTTCAACTCCGACGATTTCTTTTAAAATATCATCATATAATTCATCTGGTGCGATTAAATCGATTTCAGCAATACCTGAACCCATTTCAACCCCGGCGAGCCCAGCTCTTTCAATATATTCAAACTCACTGAATTGCTGCACCACACGATCCACATCTCTTAATCTCTTGATATCTTTTACCGTTTCCTTTACTGCTTCTTGATAACTTTCACGAAGCCAATGATTTTCTCTTAACACCATGACCCAGCTTGGAAGATTTACATTCACCTCAAGAACCGGGAATTCATAGAGTGCTTCGCGAAGGACATTGAGAACATCACTTTCCCGCATGCTTTCAACACTCATCGCGATGACAGGAATATCGTACTTTTCAGATAAACTTGATCTTAATGTTTCTGTACTTGGGTGGTAAGGCTGTGCACTGTTTACCACCATAATAAATGGTTTTCCTACTTCCTTCAGCTCTTCGATGACTCTTTCCTCTGCCTCAATGTAATTGCTTCTAGGGATTTCACCAATAGACCCATCGGTTGTAACAACAACCCCGATAGTGGAATGCTCTTGGATTACTTTTCTTGTACCAATTTCTGCTGCTTCATGGAATGGGATTGGCTCTTCATACCATGGAGTATTAATCATTCTTGGCCCATTTTCATCTTCATAACCCTTTGCACCTGGTACCGTATAACCGACGCAGTCCACAAGCCTAATATTCACATTTAAGCCCTCATCAACATGAACAGTAGCCGCCTGATTTGGTACAAATTTCGGTTCTGTAGTCATGATGGTTTTTCCAGCAGCGCTTTGCGGAAGTTCATCGAGTGCCCGGGACCTTTCTGCTTCACTGTGTATATTCGGTAAAACAACAAGCTCCATAAATTTTTTTATAAACGTAGATTTTCCTGTTCGTACTGCTCCTACTACTCCTAAATAAATATCGCCGCCTGTTCTTTCGGCAATATCTTTAAATAAGTCGACCTTTTCCAAGTGATCCCCTCCCGATCATTGAGTAAAGTGGGATAATTTCATCCATTTAGGTATTTTTGGACAGTATATGTTTATGACGTTGTCCTATCCTGTTATGACTCTTTTCAAAAAATTTTTACCCCCTTCTTATAAATTCCACAATTTAATTAACTATCTGTAGTGTCTGAACGTTTGAATTTATGGAGGGTTTCTATCTATAGTCACGGATATGTGCTAAATGCCATATCGTAATTTTTTATGCAAAAAAACCCTTCTCCTAAAATATATTTCATAGGAAAAGGGTTATGACAATTTTTAAAAGCGGAAGCGACTTGACTCGAGAAAAAAAGCAGTTCATTTTTTCCTGGGCGCTGGAGCTAGTTAATCTTATTTTTCTAAGAAAACAGGCTCCTTTGTTTTTTCATCAACGGTATACGGCAAGGAATAGGCAGGAACAAACATCGAATCTTTTACCAGGATTGAGCGGATATCCTCTCCTGGATTTGGCTGTTTGTCAGTCTTTTGAAGGGCCTGAAAAAGGTCGGGCCGGTAATCCACAAACACTTCAGCATTGCCGTTTATGACAAAGGAGAGATTTTGATTTGTAAATGGACTAACAGCGTAAGGGGCCTTCTCATACCCTAGCTTTTTATAATCCAAAGAAAACACATTTTTAGCAATTTGATCTTTATATGGCGGGTAGCCCTTGGCTTTGATTCTTAAATTAATATCACGGATTGTTTCTGTTATCCTTAAATCCAATAACTTAACAGTTGGATTGGTTTCTACATCCACAAGTACGTATTGGAAAATCCCGCCGCTCTCATAAGCATTTCCAGGAGGCTCCGAAAGATATTTTGGTGTAATTTTTTTGAAATCAATTGGATATTTCTGATATATGGGAGTTTCGGCTTCCTTTGTTTTGATTGGAAGAATGCCGCCATTATCTTTTTTAAAATCATTTACAGCGGTTTGAACCGCTTGGATTTGGTCTTTGTATGGGATTTGATTCTTTGCTAATTCTTCTTTGGGATACATACAACCAGATAATAAAAAAACAATTAGGACAAAAAATAAACCATGGACTTTCCATTTCATGACAATCACCTTTATACTATGTATTTGATCAATTATGTGAAGAAAACGATAAGAAGCGTAAGTCCAGCAATAATCATAAATATATACGCAAGAATGGCTGAAAAGACCCGAAATATGCCCTTAAACTTATATCTGCTGAAATATATCGTGATAATGGAAAGGAACATCAGAGCCATGCCCGCAATTGAAATCCACATTTTTAACATTCCTGGTGACAAACATAATTCCCCCTTTTTTCGAAAGTTATTATACCATAGCTTGGCCAATACATGAAAAATAAAAGGCTATGTTAAAGAGCCGTGTTGATTTTTAACACTGTTGATTTGAGCGGAAGGCGCGAAGACTCCTGCGGGAGTACGGGGCAAGGGAGACCCCACAGGCGCCAAAGCGCCGAGGAGGCTCCCCGGCACGCCCGCGGAAAGCAAAGCGCCTGGAGCGCAAATCAACAACTAAGCTTAACAGAGCCAAATAAAAAAACTGAAGTAAAGAGGGGCGATTTCTTTACTTCAGTCTACAGGACTAAATAACCCTTACTCCAGGCGTCATACTACCAAGTTACTTCGTTGCATTGTATGCAAAGAAGGTAAAAAGCGTATCATCTAAAGCCTATTTTCTTTTTGAAAAAGCACATTTTTAGTTTTCTACGTTTCTTTCATCTAAAACATTAACTAAATCTTCCATTTCATGAGTTCTTCCACGTGCCATTAAAACATCAACTGCATCTTTTGCCTCTTTCCCATTAAAAAGAACATCATAAAGGGCAGTTGTAATTGGCATTTTGACCTCATATTTTAGGGCCAGCTGATATGCCGCTTTGGTCGTCCTGACACCTTCCACAACCATCCCCATACTGTCAAGTACCTCTTCCAGCGTTTTTCCTTTACCTAACAAATTTCCGGCTCTCCAGTTTCTGGAATGCACACTTGTACAGGTAACAATTAAATCGCCGATTCCTGCTAATCCGGAAAATGTGAGGGGATTTGCTCCCATTTTTGTACCTAGACGTGCAATTTCAGCTAAGCCTCTTGTCATAAGAGCAGCTTTGGCATTATCCCCATATCCAAGTCCGTCGGTAATACCTGCAGCAAGTGCAATGATATTCTTTAGGGCACCGCCAATTTCAACACCAATTACATCAGAATTTGTATAAACACGGAAATTGTGATTAATAAATAGATCCTGGATTTTTTCTGCAGCATCCATATTTTCCGATGCAACTGTAACTGTTGTAGGATGGCGCAGGCTTACTTCTTCAGCATGACTAGGTCCTGAAAGAACAACGACGTCATTTAAAAGCTCATCAGGCATTTCTTCTTTAATCATTTCAGTAATGCGCAATAAAGAATCCGGTTCAATTCCTTTGCTGACATGCGCAATCGAAATAGGGCCTGTTAATACAGCACGGACTTTCCCTAGAACCTCTCGAATAGCTTTAGTTGGAACCGCCAAAATGACAGTTTCTATTCCAATCAGGGCATCACTCAAAGAAGCATACCCAACAATTCGTTCAGGCAAGTCAATTCCAGGCAAATACTTTTTATTTGTATGCTTTTCATTTACTTCCTTTACCTGGTCTTCATTATGGCTCCAAAGACGGACTTCATGAGAATTGTCGGCTAATACCATTGCAAGTGCTGTTCCCCAGCTCCCTGCCCCTAACACAGCTATAGCTTCTTTTTTTTCTTGCATGGCCATCACACCACCTCATCATTATTTTCTTTCTCTTGCATAAATTTTGATAGGTGTTCCTTCAAACCCAAAAGCATCTCTTATCCTATTTTCTAAAAAGCGCTCATAAGAAAAATGCAGTAATTCAGGTTCATTCACAAATACAACAAAGGTTGGAGGTTTTACGGCTACTTGGGTAGTATAATAAATTTTCAAACGTCTACCTTTATCAGTTGGAGTAGGATTCATAGCAACCGCATCCATTATAATGTCATTTAATACACTCGTTTCAACCCTCAGTGCATGGTTTTCACTCGCCGTATTAATCATTGGAAGAAGAGTATGGATTCGTTTTTTCGTTTTTGCCGATAAAAAAACAATCGGAGCATAGCTAAGGAATAAGAAATGATCCCTAATTTTTTGCTCAAGCTCATTCATGGTCTTCTCATCTTTTTCAATAGCATCCCACTTATTTACGACAATGACAACTGCTCGTCCTGCTTCATGGGCATAACCGGCAATCTTCTTATCCTGTTCGATAATTCCTTCTTCGGCATTAATGACCACAAGAACAACATCTGATCTTTCAATTGCTCTTAGTGCACGGAGTACACTATATTTTTCAGTACTCTCATACACTTTTCCTTTTTTTCGAATCCCTGCTGTATCTATTATGACATATTTTTGACCATTGTACGTATATGGAGAATCGACGGCATCACGGGTTGTCCCAGCAATGTTGCTGACGATTACTCGCTCTTCACCCAGAATAGCATTTACTAAGGAAGATTTCCCAACGTTCGGTCGGCCGATTAAGGAAAACTTAACCGTATCTTCATCGTATTCCATTTGCTTATTTTTTGGAAAGTGTTTTGCTGCCTCATCCAATAGATCTCCAAGTCCTAAGCCATGAGAACCTGAAACCGGAATAGGTTCACCAAAACCAAGCGCATAGAAATCATAAATTTGTTCGCGCATTTCTGGATTATCGATTTTATTAACTCCTAGTACAATCGGTTTTTTTGATTTGTATAAAATTTTTGCAACCTCTTCATCAGCAGCAGTTACTCCTTCTCTTCCATTAGCTAAGAAGATAATTACATCAGCTTCATCGATTGCTACTTCAGCTTGCTGGCGGATTTGCTCTAAAAATGGCTCATCGCCAATATCGATACCTCCAGTATCGATTACATTAAATTCATGTGTTAACCATTCTCCAGAACTATAAATCCGATCACGTGTTACTCCGGGAATATCCTCAACGATGGAAACTCGTTCCCCGACTATTCGATTAAAAATCGTAGACTTTCCAACGTTGGGTCGTCCAACAATGGCAATGACAGGTTTCACCATTATGATCGCCATCCTTTCTTTCCTTATATTAAGAATCTAAACTGTTCATTTATCCTTATAACAAATGAATTGACTAATACGAAGAAATAAACCCTTCTTTGTTTAGAAGGGTCTAACTTCAATAGTTTAGCAAATGTTAGAGCTTTCCCGCAATGAAAAGCTTAACAAGTTTCGATTTCATGATGATTTTTGTTTTGCTTTTTCAAAAAATTGAAAGTGATTTTGGAAAAAAGTTCCTGAATTTTCAAGAATACTCCAGCTGGCCAGCAATGCAGAAATTAAAGAACATGCATCTAAATAAGCAAATGCACCAATAGGATAAGGAAAATCGTATTTACTTAAAATAAATGCATATAAAAATTCTCCCTGCATTGTCCCACAGATGACTATTAATAACCGCCCTTTTAAATTCTTTTGCAAAAGAATGGCTAAATAGCCAATCACAATCCCCATCATCCATTCCTTTTTGAAAATAATCCAAACTGGATCAAAAATCTCAAATAAATGGAAGGTCACATAAGCAATTGAAACGATTAATGATCCAACAAACAGATAGAGTAGTGCGCCGAGTTTTTCTTGCCCTAAAAATAAGTAGGAGAAAATTAATAATATTAAACCACTACTATAGATTTCCATGCTGCCAATGAAGAAATGATAATTTGAAAAGATAATAACAATGAGAACAATTGCAGAGAGTTTCAAACGATATGGGTTTTGCTTTTCCATCATAAAGGTTAAATATACCCAAAACGTCCAATATATCCAATAAAACATATTCCCTTCCACTACACACACCTCCTATTATTTTCATTATTGGTAATACTTATGTACTTTCATACTTGTTCGCATAATATTTTCGGTCGTGATTCATCTTATAAAGAGGAGGTGTGGATATGGGAAAAGACCGCCAAGAAAAAAAGCTGAAGGCAAGCAGAAGGGTTGAATCAGATCGTGATCAGGCTTTGCACTATCCTGGTTCAACAAAATTATCAGGCCCTGAGGAAGCACGGGGTTTGAATGATGGTAAAAGATAAATAAGAAAAGCGGAAGCGCCTTGGTCAGCCCTGACAAGAAACCTCGAGGGACTAGGCACTGGAGTTAGACAATTCTCGAGTCGAAATTAATACCCTCTTTTAAACTAAAAAGCTCTCGCAGGTGCGAGAGCTTTTCAAATGGACCTTTGGCTAAATGTTCTTGTATCAATTCCTCTTTGATTTAACCAATGGCAGGTTTCACCAGAGATAATTAGGGGAATTCTTTTTAAATCTGAAATCGTCCTTGCCCCTAGGGCAGTCATTATCATTATCATTTCTTTATGAAGATTTTCAATTTCATTCATTAAGGAATCTACCCCTTGGTCAACAAGAATTCTCAAGAAATAGCCTGCAATTCCAATCGCATCGGCTCCAATTGCTAAGCCCTTTACCATCTCAATCCCGTTACTAAATCCCCCAGAACCAATGATGGAAATATCATTCGATACTGTTGATGCTTCAATGATAGAGATCGGGGTAGGAATCCCCCATTCCTTAAAGAAAGAAAGTGATTTTTCCCTGCGCTTATTTTCTATTTCTGCAAAATTTGTTCCACCAAAGCCGCCCACATCGACCACAGCCACACCTATAGATTTTAGAGATTTTACTGTTTCCATCGACATTCCAAATCCTACCTCTTTTACTACAACCGGAACTTGCACACTCTTTACAATCGCTTCAATTCTTTTTAAAGCACCCGTAAAGTCACGGTCACCCTCAGGCATCGTAAGTTCTTGAATCACATTTAGGTGAATTTGGATAGCATTTGCTTCAATCATATCAATGGCGGATTTCGCTTCATCTGGTGTCGCTTCACTTCCCAAATTAGCAAGGAGAACACCGTCAGGATTTTCTTTTCGAACTACTTCATATGTATACTTTTGCGTTTTATCCTTTAACGCTGCCATCTGGGAGCCAACAGCCATGGCAAGCCCTTTTTCCTTCGCAACCATTGCGAGCTCTTTATTTATTCGATAGGTTTTTTCACCGCCGCCGCCTGTCATTGCATTGATAAAAATTGGCGAACTTAAATAAAGTTCGCCAATTTTGTGGTCTAATCGAACATCGAGCACATTTATATTCGGTAAGCTTTGATGAATAAACTTAATATTTTCAAAAGCGGATGAACGGTCTTGCCCATTTTCGAGGGCAAAGCGAATGTGATCCCATTTACGTTCAGATCTAGACACTTCTTATCACCATTATTTTCTTAGATTCTTTAATTTATCGCCAATGACTTCACCAAGCTGAAATCCTTTTGACTCTTCAGGAAGTTCATAATCAAGGTTTTCCTCAACTTCCTTTTCGAGAAGGTCTTTAATACTTAAAGATAGACGTTGGTCCTGTTCATTTGTATCAAGAACTTTAACCTTCACTTCTTGCCCTTCTTTTAGTACTTCGTGAGGTGTGCCAATGTGCTTATGCGCGATTTGGGAGATATGAACAAGGCCTTCTACACCTGGAAATACTTCTACAAAGGCACCATAAGAAACTAATCTTTTGACTGTGCCAGTTAAAACACTACCTTTAGGTGCTTTTTCATTAATATTTGACCAAGGTCCAGGAAGAGTTTCTTTAATAGACAATGAAATTCTTTCATTATCACGATCAACGCTAAGTACCTTAACTTGGACTTTTTGACCTTCATGAACAACATCTGTTGGTTTACCAACATGTTCATAGGATAATTGGGAAATATGAACAAGACCATCAATTCCGCCAATGTCGACAAAAGCACCAAAATCGGTAATTCTTTGCACTGTGCCGTCAATAATTTGGCCAACCTGAAGGGATCCTAAACGATTTTGTTTTTGTTTACCTTTTTCTTCTTCCACAACTGCACGGTGGGAAAGAATCAAACGGTTCTTTTCCTTATCAAGTTCCACAATTTTAAACGTTAGGTTGCGCCCCTTATAATCAGTGAAATCTTCTACAAAATAAGCTTCAACTAAGGATGCAGGTACAAAACCGCGGACACCAAGGTCGACAACAAGACCGCCTTTTACAACATCCTTAACTTCTGTTTCTATTACTTCGCCATTTTGGAATTGCTTTTCTAAGCTATCCCATGCTTTTAAAGCATCAACTTTCTTTTTGGAAAGAATTAATGCTTCCTCTTCCACCTTTAATACCTCTAATTCAAGAGTGTTACCTTCTTGGACAGCATCAGATGCTTTTTCAATATGAAGGCTGGAAAGCTCACTAATTGGGATTATCCCATCAAGTTTACTATCTTGAATGTCGACATAAACCTGCTTTTCTTCAACTTTAGTGACTTGTCCTGTTACTTTGTCCCCAACTTCAAAGCTTTTCACTTCTAATTGATTTAATTCTTCCGACATATGTATTCCTCCTTAATCCATTAACTGCAAAATCTATATATGATTCGGTGGATACCACACAGTATACACCACATATAATAAACCATATGAATTTTCAAAAAAAATCTCTTTTTATAAACTTCTTACAAATAGTCTTTTTTGTCAAGCAATACCTATTGATGCTCTTTTATCAGTTTATGAATTTCTGACATAATTAATTCAGTAACCTGTTCAGCAGAAGCTTTTGTATTTCTGGCTTCGTCCATTGCAATCGGTTGTCCATAAACGACCCTTAGCTTTCGTAAGCTTTTATACGGACCAATAATTGCACAAGGAACAACGGCTGCATCAGTCTTTAGGGCAAAAAATCCGGCTCCGGCTAAACCCTTCCCTAATTCACCAGTCTTACTTCTAGTTCCTTCTGGAAAAAGACCTAAAACATGTCCATCCTTTAAAACACCTAATCCTTTTCTTAAAGCTTCTCGATCGCTCATTCCTCTTTTTACTGGAAAGGCATTACATCTTCGAACAACTTCACCTAGCACAGGGACTTTAAATAACTCTTCCTTCGCCATATAGTGGACAGGACGAGGTGCCATGATTCCCAATACAATTGGATCAAAATTATTAATATGATTGCAGCAAAGAAGGACCCCGCCTTCCTTTGGGATATTTTCTTTTCCTATGGCCTCTACCCTGTACCAAGGTTTAAAGATCCCATATGCAACTGATTTTGCAAAAGTATAAAACGTCACACTTTTCCAACCCTTTCGTGCACCAGAGCCATAATTTTTTCTACAACTTCAGGAATCGCCAAAGAGGTTGTGTCGATTTCAACAGCATCATCGGCTTTTTTCAAAGGTGCAATTGCTCTTTCTGAGTCGATTTTATCTCTTCGTGCTATTTCTACTTTTAATTGATCTAAATTTGATGGAAAACCCTTTTGAAGGTTTTCTTGATGACGCCTTTCAGCTCTTTCGTCTACACTAGCAAGCAAGAACACTTTTACTTCAGCATTTGGAAGAACATGGGTACCGATGTCACGACCATCCATGACAACGCCGCCACCGATTGCAAAGGCTTGCTGCCTTTTTACCATTTCTTCACGAACTAGTTGATGTTTTGCAACGATGGAAACGGAATTTGTTACTTCTGAAGAACGAATCGCATCAGTTACATCCTGTTTGTCCAAATATACTAATTGTCCGCGCTCTGAAGGAAAAAGCTCGATACTCGTCGACATAAGCATTCTTAATAAAGAATCCTCTTCTTCAAGATTAAGATTGTTTGCAATTGCCTTATATGTTAATGCCCTGTACATTGCACCTGTATCGATATATATATAACCTAATTTTTCAGCGACAATTTTAGCTACAGTACTCTTTCCAGCTGCAGCAGGGCCGTCAATTGCGATAGATAGTTTCTTGTTCATAAATCCTCCTAAATGCAATCATGATTTCTCATAAGCTGTCTTCTTTTTATTTTACCATAAGATATAGAAATGCTTCTTAATTTTAACACTTTAATCACTAAAAAAACTGCGTTTCTTAATTGTAATTACATTTGCATCCAAGGCATTATCATACATAAAGAAAAGCAGGTAAAGTTTTAACTTTTTTCCTGCTTAATAAAAAAAATAATATTATTTACAAAATATATGTTTACCAATTTTTTTGATTTGCGGTCGACTCCATATCCAACTGCTTGTAGCAGTATCAGGATTAAAATAATAAATGGCCCCTCCGCTTGGATCCCATCCGTTAATAGCATCTATTACAGCTTTCTTTGCAGTATCATTGGGTGTTAAATTAATCTGTCCATCTGCAACAGCAGTAAATGCTCCGGGTTGATAAATTACACCTGCTACCGTATTAGGAAAAGAAGCATTAGTGACACGGTTCAAAATAACTGCTGCAACGGCGACTTGACCTTCGTATATCTCTCCTCGAGATTCCCCATATACTGCGTTTGACATCAATTGGATATCATTTTGAGAATAGCCGCTTGGCACGTTGGTTGAGTTATTTGAACTGTTTTGTGTACCCGTTTTTTCATACTTTGTAGCTTTGATAAGCATGGCCTTAGTGCTTGCTCCTACAATTCCATCAACAGGAAGACCAAATTTATCTTGAAAATTCCGAACTGCCCAGTATGTATTCCATCCAAATACACCATCTATCTTACTAGTATAAAATCCGTTATATGCAAGACGTGTTTGCAGTTCAATGACGTCTTCACCCGCAGCACCCATTTGAATGACTTGATTAGTGAATGCGCCTACCTCTATGTCCTGATCGCTATTAAATATAAATATTACAAAAAGAATAACTAGAATGAGTTGTATCTTGAAGATAACCCTTCTCTTCAAAGACTAACCTCCTAACCATTTTATAATTAATAGGTATATATTTGTTCAACATTAACTTTATTATGCAACCAGTGAAATCGTTTTAAGCGTATTATTAAACAAGACAATATATAGAACTAAATTGTCGATTGACCGTAATTTAATTCCCCTGAAAGGTTTGGAGAATTTCTGTGAAGGTATTTTCATTTACTCCTTCGTATTTTGTTAATTGCTTCAGTTGGGGCAAGAAATCTAAGTGATGAAAAATAAACTGTGATAAAAAAAGAAATATAAACTGAATAATGACTATTTTAATTAAAACTCTTTCCACATTTTTCATTCTATCCCCCTCCAACCATTAACTTATTCCTATTATTGGGGTAGATGAATTTTTTTATTCTTTATGCCTGCTTAAAAAAATAAAGGAAAGCAAATGCTTTCCCTTTTAAAGAACATCCTTATATACAGCTTCTGCATTTTTCAGTTTTTCAACTTTTTCTTCCCTGCTATTTTTTGCATTAATAAAAATCCGATAGGTATCATTGCCAATTGTACCTAGAAATTCATAACATAATACTTCTTCACCTAAATCGTTGGTAATAACAGCTTGTCTATCTTCCATAACTTTCAAATTAGGATTTACTTTTGAACGTGCTTGCTCCATTGTTATACTTGGTTTCTCTATAGTTCTGATTTGGAAGGATTTTAAATACTCTTCCGCAGAAACGCCCATTATATCACCATTATCGAGTGCAACCTTGACCTTTATCGCTTCAGGATAAATTCTAACACCATTACTATTAGTTACAAAATTGAAAACGCCAATATTATCATATTGTGTGCTTTCAAATAGCTCTAAATCTTTAAATCCATTTTCTTTTAAAAATGCAGCTGCTTTATTATTTGCATCATTTAAACTTATGACCTGTTTTTTGACATCACGTTGATTGATAAACCAAATTGGATGTCCAGCCTTTTTCGTAATATCCATACTTGCTTCCTGACCAGTTTTCTTGTTTTTTATTGAAACACTGTAAAAACCGTAGTCTGACCCTTTACCATTTTCGGTTACTTTAACTTCGGCATTTCCATCAAAATTCATATACTTTTTTGCTATTTGGATAGCATCTTTTTTGGTGATTGTTTTTCCTTTGATTTTTTTAAAATTTTCATCCTTTTTTTGACCATTAGTAAATGTAACCCCAAGGTCCGTTTCATCAAATCCAGAAACAGTCTTTTCAACCTTTTTTATTCCATCAATGATGGTATTATCGGTTTGTTCTTTGCCAGACGCCAAGGCGAGTTCCACATCCATCCAGCGCAAATTGTTTTTTAGGACCATATGCTGGACTGTTCTAAGCTCATTCTGTATATCACTAGACTGTTTATACAGGACTTTTAATGATTCGTATTCATCTTTTGATAAAGGTTCTTTGTCTAAATCTCTCACGGCAGTTTTATAGCTAAAATTTCCTATTTTGGCTAGAAAGTCTTCAGTCTTATTAAATGGAAGTAATGTCAAAGGAAGCTGACCTACATCTGTATGCGCCTCTGAAGTGATTCTCCACACTTCTGTTAAAGATGGAGACAATGAATATCTTGAGTTCATCGCAAGAGTGGTTCCAATTTTATCATGCAATAAATCCATTTGATAAGAAAGATCGTGAAAAGCTCGTTGGTAATTGTTTTCTGCATTCAACAGAATTGCATTTTTCTCTTGGTGTTCTTGATAGCCCCAATAGGCTGTTCCGGCAACACCTATTGCGAGTACCCCTATTAATATACCTCTGATCAATTCTATTCACCTCTTTAATGGCAAAATATATGTTTCCCGATTCTTTTTATTTGTGGTCTTCCCCAAATCCAGCCGCTTGTGGCTGTGGCAGGGTTAAAATAATATAATGCTTCTCCTGTTGGATCCCAGCCATTTATCGCATCAATTACCGCTTTCTTGGAACTTTCGTTTGGAGTAAGCCAAATTTGGCCGTCAGCCACCGCTGTAAAAGCACCAGGTTCAAAAATAACACCTGAAACCGTGTTTGGGAAATTCGGACTATTAACCCTGTTTAAAATAACCGAAGCAACGGCTACTTGACCAATATATGGCTCTCCTCGCGACTCACCATGAACAGCATTTGCCATTAATCTAATATCATTTTGCGAAAATCCATTAGGTGTATTTGCTGCAGTTGGTTTTTTGGGTGCTTTTTTAACTGGCGCAGCTTTTGGTTTCGTTGCCTTTGGAGCTGCCTTTTTTACAGCTGTATTGTTTGTTGGAGCCTTATTTGCCGGTGCCTTTCCTGCTGGTTGCTTGTTTGCCGGGGCTTTATTTGCTGGTTTCATTTTACTTGGGGCAACTTGTTTGCTTTGGTCTACTCCGCCATAATGAGTAAATTTTTTTCCCTTCTTTAAATTGGTTTTAACAAAATACTCATTATACTTGGATGCTTTTGCCAGTTTATTCTTAGTTGTTGTCCCTGCCAAACCATCAATTGGCAAACCGAATTCATATTGGAAATTTCGTAAGGCCCAATAGGTACTCCATCCAAAAACTCCGTCAATTTGACCATTATAAAACCCTAAATACTGGAGCCTTGCCTGAAGTTCAATAACATCTTCTCCAACAGCTCCTTGTTGGATTACTTGCCTAGTAAATGCATTTGCCTCATCAGTTTTGATCAATGACAGCGGCATAATGAAAACAGAAATTAAAATAAAAGACTTTATTAGGATGTTTTTCATATGCATGGAATAATAACCCCCGTTGTAAATCATTTTGCAGTAACCCTATTTTTTGTCTAATTGGTGTTTTTATTCCAAAAATAAAAAAACCCTTCATCAGGAATGAAGAGTTTTTTGAACTGGATACTGCTTTTTCAAATGTTTGGCACTCAATATCTTAGCTTTTTTCACTTTTCTTAAGCCGAACCACCAAAGAAAAATCATAAACGGAAAAATAATCAACAACCAATGTTCTTGTGAAATTAAAATAAAATCATAGAATCCATGGAGAATGAAAGGCAGTAGAAGCGAAAGGAAAATCCACTTTGCTTTGTTCCCATCCGTAAACTTCGCCTTACCAAGATAAAAGCCCATAATAACCCCGAATAATGCATGACTTGATACTGGCAATAATGCTCTGGTCATCGCATGTTCAATCCCATTCGCGATTAGATAAAAAATATTTTCCACTGTCGCAAAACCAAGAGAAACGGAAACGGCATATACGATTCCATCGAATGGCTCATCAAACTCAACATGCTGGTAGATAGCATAAAAAAGGATAAACCACTTAAAAAATTCCTCCAGCAGGCCGGTGTTTAGAAATGCATCGAATAGATGGGATTGAAGCAGGTTTTCAGTTTCAAGAACATGCTGAATAAACATAATCGGAAACACCAATAAAGCTCCGTACAAAAATGTCCGAAGTACAAAGGAAATTGGCTCTGGCTCATATTCATCTTTTAAATAAAAATAACTAAGTAAGGCCAGTCCGGGGGCAATCCCGGCAGATAATATCCCCAGCATGTTGAACCTCTCTTTTCCATCCGTTTTCTTAATGGTATCACGGAAACAAAATAAAGAAAATGATAGTTTCCTTCCACTTCATGTAGAAAGATGGTCTAAATCATTTAAAAGTTTATATTTTCTAGGCCGCTTGCAAGGGCAACAGCCAATTTGATTCTTGCCTTTTTAGAATCATTGTCACTTCCTAAAATTACCCCTTTTTTAGAGAGATCATAGGCACTGCCTTCGTAATCATAGGTTGTGTAAACAGAACCCTCTTCTGCACTGGTTGTAATCACCAATTTAATTCCCTGCTTAATTGCCTTTTCAATTTCATCCATCATTTGAGGAGACACCTGGCCTCGGCCGACACCTTCAAGCACAATTCCTTTTACCCCTGCATCACGTGCGGCTTTAATAAATTTCCCGTCTGCACCAATATAGCATTTAATCAATTCAACTTGAGGGATTGCAGTCTGAATCTCATAATATTCTCTTTTAATCGGTTTTTGAAAGACATGGACTTGATCATTGTCAATAATGCCAAGATACCCAAAACCAAAGGCATTAAATCCTTGAATATTAGAAGCGTGTTCTTTTTTTACATAGCGGGCAGCGAATATCCTTTCATTAAAGACAACAACTGCCCCAGCTTCATGAAGGTCAGTTGAACAGGCAGAGTAAATGGCATGTCGTAAATTAATATACACATCGCTCCCTAAATCTTCAGGAGAACGTTGAGAGCCTGTAACCACCACAGGACGATGGTCTTTTATCGTTAAATCAAGGAAATAAGCGGTCTCTTCCATCGTATCTGTTCCGTGTGTCACTACAACACCGGCAACTGTCTCATCTTTAAAATAGTCCACTATTTTGTTTTTTAATGTAGTTAGATCTTCAAATGTAATATGAATGCTCGCTTTTTGAAAAACAGATTCTACTATGACTTCAATGTCTTTTGGTAAATTACACATCGCAGCAAGTTCTTCCCCGGTAAGGGCACCTGAAGCAAGTTTTCCAGAATCCTTATTTGGTTTACTAGCGATTGTTCCTCCAGTTGTTAATAAAACAACCTTTTTCATCATCTCAATCACCCTTCAGCTTCTTTTTCTATAATGGAGTGTGCAATTTGTCCGCCATGGAACCTGCCATTCTCGATAAATATTTCATTCGCATTATTTCCGGCAGCAATTACCCCCGCTATATAGATCCCCTCCACATTAGTCTCCATGGTTTCAGGATTAAATAGCGGTCTGCCTGATTCTGGATCAATTTTCACACCCATCGTTTTTAAAAATTGATGATCGGGATGATAACCGGTCATCGCAAAAACAAAATCGTTACTAATTGTTTTTTCAACTCCGTCTTTATTATATATAACTTGCTCTTCGGCTATAGCTTTAACATTTGCATTAAATTCCATTAATATAGTCCCTGTACGAACCAATGCTTCAAATTCCGGGAGAATCCATGGCTTAATGCTGGGAGAATATTCTTTTCCTCGATAGAGTACGGTTACCCTCGCCCCTGCCTTCACCAATTCCAGTGCAGCATCCACGCTTGAATTTTTCCCGCCGATTACACATACATCTTTGTCAAAATACGGATGTGCTTCTTTAAAATAATGTTTAACTTTGGATAAATCTTCTCCAGGGACATTCATATAATTGGGATGATCATAATAGCCTGTTGCAATAATTACATATTGGGCACAGTAATTATTTTTATCCGTATTGACATGAAATAAATCATCTTGCTTTGATACTTTATTTACCTTCTCGAATGAATTTATCCGGAGCTCCTTCCGTCTTGCGACTTCCCGATAATAGACAAGTGCCTGATTTCGTTTAGGTTTGTATGTATCTGTAAAAAAAGGTACATCACCAATTTCTAATTTTTCACTAGTACTAAAAAAGGTTTGATGGGTCGGATAATGATAAATGGAATTAACTACATTCCCTTTTTCTATAATTAATGGCTTTTTTCCGATCTCTTGAAGAGAAATAGCTGCTGCCAGCCCGCAAGGTCCGCCGCCAACAATGATTATGTCTTCTATTTGCACTTTAGGTACACTCCTTAATAAATACATAAACTGTGTTAAACTTGGTTTCAAAATCAGTTATATCCTTTAACATAACCGAAACTAAAAAAACTCCTACCGTTTAATGATAGGAGTTTTTTCATTTAATTTCAATGTTTAGCCTTTAAATCCAGCCTCTGAAACGGCTTGCTTCAGCCATCTTTCTAACCCCAACCATATAAGCAGCCAGGCGCATGTCTACACGTCGGGTTTGGGCAGTATCATAAATATTTTTAAAGGATTTAACCATTACTTTTTCAAGCTTTTCTTCCACTTCTTCTTCTGACCAGTAGTAGCCTTGGTTATTTTGTACCCATTCGAAATAAGATACCGTAACCCCGCCAGCAGATGCTAACACGTCCGGAACAAGAAGAACACCACGTTCTGTTAAAATTTCTGTAGCCTCTAAAGTAGTTGGGCCGTTTGCCGCCTCTACAACGATACTTGCACGAATATTATGAGCGTTCTCAGCAGTAATTTGATTTTCAATCGCTGCAGGGACAAGAATGTCGCACTCAAGTTCTAGTAATTCTTTATTGGTAATTGTGTTATTAAATAATTTTGTTACTGTCCCAAAGCTGTCTCTTCTATCTAAAAGATAATCAATATCTAGACCATTTGGATCGTATAATGCACCGTAAGCATCCGAAATCCCTACAACCTTCGCCCCTGCGTCATGCATGAATTTTGATAAATAGCTTCCGGCATTTCCAAAACCTTGGACGACTACTCTTGCACCCTCGATTTGAATTCCTTTCTTTTGGGCTGCTTCACGAATACAGATGGTTACACCCTTTGCAGTTGCAGATTCACGTCCATGTGATCCGCCGAGAACAAGTGGCTTACCAGTGATAAAGCCTGGAGAGTTAAATTCATCGATTCGGCTGTATTCATCCATCATCCAAGCCATAATTTGCGAATTGGTAAATACGTCCGGAGCAGGAATATCCTTTGTAGGTCCTACAATTTGACTGATAGCTCGTACGTATCCACGGCTAAGTCTTTCAAGCTCTCTAAAAGACATATCACGAGGATCGCAGATGATACCACCTTTTCCCCCTCCGTATGGAAGGTCGACAATTCCACATTTTAAACTCATCCAAATTGAAAGGGCTTTCACTTCTGTCTCTGTTACTCCTGGGTGGAAGCGTATTCCTCCCTTAGTTGGCCCAACTGCATCATTATGCTGTGCACGGTAGCCAGTAAATATTTTTATTGAACCGTCATCCATTCTAATTGGAATTTTTACTGTCATCATACGTAACGGCTCTTTCAAGAGCTCGTATACCTCTTCAGGATAACCTAACTTTTCAAGGGCCTTATGAATCACAGTCTGTGTTGATTTTAACACATCATGTTTTTCCTCTTGATTAGTCTTTTCATTTGCATTTTCGGCTACCATTTGTAATCCTCCTAGAAATTGCTTTTACGAATGTTGTCCGCTTTCAGACACAAGTATACACCTTTAAATGATTTATGCAAGAAAAAAAACATAGTTTTCATGATTAATTCGATATTATGTAAACGCTGCCATCCATGATTAATATAATGATTTATGGATAGCATTTGTCCAATAGGTTTACTTCATCCATTTTTTATATTTTAAAAAAATGAAGAATAGTCTCCACCGCTTTATTTTCGATAATCCTTTTTCCATATTCCATAAGTACAAATGGACTAATGATTGAAGCATTGCCAAATTCAGAAAAAATACAAGCCACTTGTTCGTTTTTTGTAGGTTCTAATTTTTCCATTAAAAAGTAATAGTGGTTGTTCATAAAATATAGGCTGCCGCCAAATATATTCATGTTAGATAATCTCTGGGTAAGACTAATTATGTCTTCAAATTCCTCAAACTCATATATTAGGTCATCAAATCCTCCGACCCTGACTTGCATTTCAATAAATCCATCGAATAATATCTCTTCATCTTCCTCTGCTTCGTTTACAGTAATGATCATAATCATCCCCTGTGCCTGAAGGGAGAATATTTCCACTGCCACAGACCCCTGTATATCTACATCAAATTCCTCACTCGCTTCCTCAAGCATATCATGAAAAAGCTGATTCCATTTGCTTGAATCCTTCCAAATATCTTCCTTGGAAAGTCCCCTATCAATTAAATCATCAGAGGTTAAAAAAATTTTAATTTTATTGGCTGTTAAGCGTTCTAAGCGCATGATTTTGCCCCCTGCTGTGACATCACTCTTGTTTGTAGTGTATGCCTCAGGGTTTTGTTGGTGAATTGTCTACATCACCTTATCAGGTGCAGGGCCATTTCTAAGGGTAATGAGATGGCATTCTGCAGGGGCACCTAACCTTAAGGGCAGCGTGGTTGTTCCATATCCATTACTAATTAAAAGGGTTGTATTTTGAAGTTTAGTCAGCCTTCCTCTTTTATAGGGACTATAACCGAAAATATGAATCTGCCCTCCATGGGTATGTCCGCTTAATACTAAACGTATTTCATGCTCCGGAAGGATTTTGTTTGTTATATTAGGATAATGGCTTGCCAAAATTTTAAAACTGTTTTCCTCTGAATCTAACAGCGCTAACTCAAGGCGGTCACGATTTTGGTTTAAGTCATCCACTCCAAGCAAACATAATTTTTCTCCCTGATTTGATTCAAAGGTAACGGAAGTATTGTCTAACACTTTAATACCATGGTCCATAAAGATAGCATCTAATTCACGATAGTCAATCTCATAGTCATTGTTTCCCCAAACAAAGTAAACGGGTCCAATTCGTTTTAATGTGTTTAAATTGGTTTTCACTCTCTCAATGGGGACCCCCTTTTCTGTTAAATCTCCCCCTATGATGACAATATCAGCCTTCCCTTTAACAATATTAATGATGGTTTCCGAGATTGTTCTTCTATGTATATCTGAAATAAAAAAGATCTTTACCTCTCCAAATGTGGCCGGAAAGTCCGGAAAATAAATATCCTGTTCATTCACTTTATTTTGAAAAGCTTGATTTAGCATATATAAAAGCAAAAGTATGCCGCCTATAATAATCAATATAACTAATATAATAATCATTCTCTTTGTTCCCCTTATCAAGGCTTAATTTTCTATGGAAATCATACCATAAAGAAGACTCAAACTAAAAAAAATGAGTGTTTCTTCCCAGCCAATATAAAAAAGAAGCAATAACACGATTCCAAAACCACAATATTCCAATAACATTAGGTTACTCCATGACATTTGCTTCCTCCATGCTTTTATCGTCTTATTGATAATCCCTTTTATTACCCCTCCATTGATTAAAATGCCAATGAATAAAGCAATTGCAGCAGCGAAGAATTGTAATGGATTTATGACAATTCCGACAAAAAAGTCAGTAAGTACATAAGGATGCGGTATTGAAATCCATTTAATCACTAAATATCCACATAAAAAAACAAAAGCAAAGTGAACTAACCTCATAAACATAAAAACCCCCTCCCATAAAAATATATGAGAAGAAGGCTATTTTTTTCCTATTCGTTATTAATCATCCTCTTGAATACTTAGAATTCGGAAGCCATGCTCTTCTAGTTTCTTTGTAAAGCGGTCAATATTGTTTTTCTTTTCAACCTTCATCACAATTCTACGAACAAGTCTATCTGTTTCATCAAACGTAACAAGTGATATGATATGCTCGTGAAATTGGTGAGCAATTTCAGAGAGGCGGGCAATCCGTCCCTCAGTTTCAACCGATGTAAAAGCAATTCTAACACCCGGGCGGTTTACACCAAATGCGCTTTCGAATGAACTTAATACATCGGACCGTGTAACAACCCCGAGAAATTGATGATTTGAATCAACAACTGCTAATAATGGAAAATCCTTTAAATCAAGGAGTGTCTTTTCAAATAATTCAGAGCCCTCTAAAAACTTTTCTTGGTGAGTGGCTATATCTTTTACTACCGTTAAATTTAAATATTCATCCTTTGGTTTATTCGATAGGAAATAATTTTCATAGATGCTGTATCTTGTGACTACACCTGCATATTGCTCACCTTGTAATACCGGTAACCCATCTATTTGATGTTTTTCAAGACTTTCCAAAGCCTGTTTAAGGGTTACATCTGCTTGTACAGTAAAGCATTCATGCTTTGGTATCATAATATTTTTCACGAACAATTTCCATCACCTCAAAGTTATAATCCTGCATCTTTATTATACTTCTACAAGACAATGAAAAACCCTTTCATATATTAAAGTTTTATGTCATGTTGGGATAAAACTTTCATATATTTAAATGATATTGAAAAATAGGGAGGGCCACAATGCACACTCATCAAAAGGTCTATCATCCGTATGCGAGTCCATTTGATCCCTGCAAGCCGATACTTGAAAAAACCTTTTCCACTCCACCTCATTTATATATTGGATTTCAGCCGCCAAATCTTCCGCAATTTTCCCCGCTTGAGGCTTTGAGAGCAGGCACACTTTGGAAGGATTTTTATGACCCGTATTACAATGCTTTTGAGAAAGCGGGAGGGGGACTGACGACGTGAAACAAGTTCCTGCCGAATATTATCAAATGATGGAACAGCTTCAAGCTGTTGACTTCGTCTTGGTTGAACTTACCCTATACTTAGATACTCATAACGATGATTTTGAAGCAATTAACCAATTTAATCATTATGTGAGGGAAAGAAAAAGGCTCAAAAAAGCATTTGAAAGTCATTTTGGCCCTTTGCAGCAGTTTGGCAACAGTTACTCCGGATTTCCTTGGAACTGGGACGATAGTCCATGGCCATGGCAGGTTTAATTTAGAGGGAGGGATTACATTAAATGTGGATTTACGAAAAGAAGCTCCAATATCCCGTTCGAGTAAGTACCTGTAATCCGACTTTAGCAAAATACTTAATTGAGCAATATGGAGGTGCTGATGGAGAGCTTGCCGCAGCATTACGATATTTAAATCAGAGGTACACCATACCTGATAAAGTAATTGGACTTTTGACAGATATCGGTACCGAAGAGTTTGCCCATCTCGAAATGATTGCCACAATGGTGTATAAATTAACAAAAGATGCTACCCCTGAGCAATTGAAGGCAGCAGGATTAGGGGCTCATTATGCTGACCATGACAGTGCACTATATTACCATAATGCTGCAGGCTCACCTTTTACTGCTACCTATATTACTGCGAAAGGTGACCCTATTGCTGATTTATATGAAGATATAGCAGCAGAAGAAAAAGCCAGGGCAACGTACCAATGGTTGATTAACATTAGTGATGACCCAGATATTAATGATAGTCTTCGCTTTTTACGTGAACGTGAGATTATCCATTCACAGCGCTTCCGTGAAGCAGTGGAAATTTTAAAAGAGGAACGTGGAAAACAGAAGATTTTCTAATTGATAAAAGAAGCAGATGGCTCTGCTTCTATTTCTTTTCATGATAAAGGTTTATATCATAATTTTTTTTCATAATCTCAAATACTAAATGACGGTTTTTCCATTCCTCTTCTTTTTTCCAGTAGTCCTTACTGCGGTCAACAATTTCACATCTTAGTTCATGATATTCCTTTTCTGCTTTATCCTTCTTCTCTTTCAGTAAATTCATGGCTCCATACATCCCAACAGAAAAAACTAAGAAGGTAAAGTTTTTAGAATCATTGACAAAAGCAGAAAACATTGCAGCAAACGAATAAGAATAAACACTGGCAACGGTAATATATAAATAAAGGAAGAATAATGCAGCCAATATGATTGTTCCCCAGATTGATAATTTATGCCAGTTTTTAAATTTGTCAAACTTTTCTTTTCTTTTTCTAACATTTTCAAGTGCCTGCTTTGTGGCTTGATCCGTATTTTCAAGTAATTGGATTGGAGAATCCATTTTATCAGCCTCCATTTCTCCGTATATAAATATGAACTTGTCCGCTTTATTATGATTTATATATAAAAAAACCGATCTAAAGATAGATCGGTTAGTTATTCAATGGTATTTTAAGTACTTGGCCTGCATCGATATTATTACCTTGAATATGGTTGGCCTTTCTGATAATGTCCATGCCTGATTGAGACTTATAGTACTCCATCGCGATATGATATAAGGTTTCTTTTGGCTGAACCGTGTGGTAAACAATTTTACTTTTCTTTTTGGGTACAGGTGGTTGGCTCTTCTTTGTTTCTTGTATCGGCTGACTATTTTTGTCTCCTGACTTATTTGCATCGATGTTGACTGGACTCGGAGCTGTGGAAATTTCTTTTGTACTATTCTCTTCAGTATTAGCTGCTTCAGTTGCTTCAGTTTTTACTTCGTTACTTTCTATTTGCTGCTCATCGACCTGTTTATTTTTCTCTTCAATTTCTGTTTTTTCTAGATTAATAGTTTCATAGCCTACAGAATCCCCAGAGGTCTTAACGGTACTGTTTATTTTCTTACCATCTAGATACGATATCACGCTGAAAATAATGACAGGTAAAAGGATAAAGAATAGAACCAACAGACGAATAACCGGGTATTTAAACTTCCATTTTGTTTTCTTCTTTTTTTGCCGGTGCAGCTGCTCTCTTGGCGGCAAATCACCTGATTCATCAATTTTTTCATTAATTTTTTGTATCCGCTGTTTTAACCTTTCAGCTTGATCTCGATACGGCTCCTCTTTATTCACGTAGAAACTCCTTTCTCGTCGTCATTACCTGGTGAACGTCTAAATTTTATATATACACCTAATAGGAAATCGATGATAAAATGCATGACAATCGTAACGGCTAAATTATCTGTCCACTCATATATCAGACCGATAAAAAAACTAAGGACGACTATATTTAAAAATAAAAACCAATTAAAAAGATAGCGATAATGGATAATGGCAAAAATAATACTGGCCAGTATGAGACCTACTTTTGTTTGGATGATCCCACGAAATAACAATTCCTCACTAAAAGCGACAATTGCCGCAATGATGAAGATATGAAGAACATTTCTATGTTTAAAAATTCTTTCATTTAAACCACCATCATCATAATAGGAGGATGGAAGACAGTTCATTAAGATTATATCGATCATCACAACAGCTACTCCTGATGGGATCCCTATTAGAACTATATTAAAGTCCTTAAAGTGCAAATTATTCATATAAGCGAAATGATCAAAGAAAATAAACCCTAATATGAATGAAATGACTAAAAGGATGATTTGCGTCATATAGAGGTGAAGAAGTAACTCTTTGTCAGTTAAGTTTTTTATCAATTCATTATACTTCTTTTTCATTCGCTCAACTCATTCTTCTTTAATATTTTTCCAAGATACTCCATCCATGATAGTTCATTTGTTGTCATTTTCGTCTGGTCGATAGAAGAATGATAATCTTTCAGCTGAAGCCCGCATTGATCGCAGCATGGAATCACCTTATTGGTGAATGCATCATCAAAGTAATCCAAAATAAATTCCCTTCTACATACATTTGATTCCACCCATGTTTTCATTTGATATATATTGTTCATTTTCGCGGTTAACCTTTTCTTCAAAAATAATTGAATGGTTTTCTGAAGTTCTTTTTGGCTGTCTTGTGGTGCATCATTAATCAAATCCTCAAGGATACGCCATTGAATTTCATTAAAACCGCCTAGCTCTCTTAAATGATTATTCAATTGGAGCTTCCCATCCATATACTCTTCTTCCTGCTCTAATTTAGAAAACAGCCAATCAATTTGCTGCTCTGATGGAAGTTCCCCCTCTGCCAATTGAATCGGAAGGTACTCGTCCCCCGGAGAGTACAATAAAATGGAGATGCTAAGTTTTCCATCACGGCCTGCTCTCCCAATTTCCTGAAGATAGGATTCTAATTGCATAGGCATATGATAGTGGATGATAAATCGGATATTTTCTTTATTTACACCCATTCCAAATGCACTAGTAGCACAGATGACATCCAACTGCCCGTGAATAAATTGCTGTTGGATTAATACCCTAGTATCAGGATCCTGTCCCCCGTGATAGGCCATGGTTCGGCAAATTCCCTTTTCTGCTAATAAAGAAGCCATTTGCTCAGCTGATTTTTTACTGGAAAAATAAATAATTCCGGGTTTCTGCAGTTTAGAAACCAACTCAACTACCCGATCTTGTTTATCATTGTAATCCGCTATTTTCTCCACTTTAAAAGCAATATTGGGACGATCTATGGTTGATTCCATTTTTTTACAATTTTCAATACAAAGTGATTGAATTATATCCTTCCGAACTTTCTTTGTTGCTGTTGCAGTGAGAGCAAGTGTCAAAGGATTTCCCAAATGTTGGCGAATATCGCCCAGTTTCGAATAATCAGGTCGAAAATCATATCCCCATTGTGAAATACAATGGGCTTCATCTACGACAAACAAGGAAAGGGACAGCTCACCAAGCTTTCGTAAAATAAAAGGAACACTTAACATTTCCGGTGAAATAAAGATAAATTTATATTTGTTTAACTGGCGCAGGACACTATTTTTTTCCTCTTGTGTAAGAAATGAATTCAATGCAACCACTCTTTTTTCACCAAAGCGCTTAAATTGCTCTACTTGATCCTGCATTAGGGAAAGGAGAGGAGAAATAATTAATATGTGGCCCTTTAGAATAAGCCCAGGAAGCTGGTAACATAAGGACTTTCCTGTCCCAGTTGGAAGCATGGCGAAAGTATGCGTTCCTTCTAAAATAGAAGTGATTACTTCCTTTTGTCCTATCTTGAATGAGTCATAGCCAAAATGTTTTTTTAATAGAATCTCTAACTCCATTATCGCTCACCATACTTCGCCAATACTAATCTTATTTGAAAGTAGCTGGCCGTTTTCACTTTGTCCCTGATTAACTTAAGCTGCCGTGATTTAGTTTGCCGTGAAATTTCCAGAATTGTGTCCTGCAGATTTTTTTCTACATAGTCATCAATTGAAAAATCATTTTTATGTAAGGCAAATTCTACAAAGTGGTCCTCAATTGTACTTAACTTTAAATGCCTTTTGTCTGCAATCATCTCAAGGGAATATCCTTGATTTAATAGACTCCATGTTTTTCTGGATGAAATTGTTAATTCATTATTTTGTTTTAAATCCCTCATAAGCAACGATAATAATGGAAAGTACTTTGGTTCTCGATTAATCTTTTGCAGCAAGTAATGGATAATATTGATAAATTCAATATTATAATCGTGAATATCCATATTCAGCCTCTTAGCTGTCTGCTCAGAAGTTAACCCAATTTGTTGATACCCTGTCAATCGGAAGATTAAAACAGAAGGATCAGTATTGTTGGCTTCTTTAAAACTATCTACCAGCTCTGAATAAAGCATGCTTCCCATTTTCTGCCTGGGTACTTGGACTTCTTTTATTATTGTTTTCAACCAAAAATGAACATCTTTATTTTTTTGTATAGGGATATATTGGGTCTCATGATACACAAAATTTGAAGCTACTTGGACTAACAAAGATAATCTTTCCCAAAAATTCATTGTAAATGGGTGATAATCCCAACCATTCAGAAAGCTGGGCATCTTATTGTCATTTAAATTTACCTCTCCATCTGGAGTAAGGATGTATCGCTGCTCCCCACAATTGTGGATCCACTTTTTTTTAACCATATTGCGAATGATATCTTCGAAGGATTCTCGAGTTAGAGTATCATATATCCCAAATAAATGTTTCAGTGAAAATAAATGTGCATCTTGAATCGTTTGTGATGATTTTTTCCCATTTAAAAGGTGATAGATGGAATAAATCGTCCTTTCCCTATTTAATTTCTTTAAACAATTTAGAAGAATCGATTCAATTTGTTTCATCAAGCGCCCCACACTTTTCTGATGGTATCGACAAATTACCCATTTTTTCTCTCTTATTTTAACATGAAATGACAGTTCTTGTTGCTCAAAATTATGCTAAAGTAACATAAACAAATCAACAAACCGGGTTATATAAAAGCAACTTTCTATTGAAAAGTTACTCGTACAGTTTTACAATAGATATGAGTAATGCATTTCCATATAATATGGATGAATTTTGTTATATTACTGGGAGGTTTTTTTCATGGCAAAGTACACAATTGTTGACAAGGAAACTTGCATCGCATGTGGCGCATGCGGAGCAGCAGCACCAGATATCTACGATTACGATGATGAAGGCATTGCATTCGTAACTCTTGACGATAATGAAGGAATCGTTGAAATTCCTGATGTTTTAGTTGATGACATGATGGATGCATTTGAAGGCTGCCCAACAGATTCCATTAAGGTTGCTGACGAGCCATTCGATGGCAATGCAACTAAATTCGAATAATATTTTGTCAAAAAAATATTGTTAAGCTGCTAACCCTCTTCTGAATTTGAAGAGGGTTTTTCATTTTGCAATAAGAAAAAGGCAACCACATTATTTGGCTGCCTTTTTCTTATTATACACTTTTTATTACGGATAATTTATTTATCCACGTTTGCAGTCGAATGAATAATAACATAAAGATAGATGACATAATCACACCTTTAATAATATTAAACGGAAGGATTGCAGGCACAACTATGTTACGCATGTCAGGATATTTCAAAAGGGCTGTATATGCTGGAAGAATGACAAAGTAATTGGCAATACTCATGATCACGGCCATCGTAATTGTCCCAAGAACCAATGCAATGGTCATTCCCTTACGTGTTTTCATTTTAGTATATAAATAATAGGTTGGCAAAATAAATGAGATTCCCGCGAGAAAATTAGCAATATGGCCAACAGGTATTCCAGTTGGACTACCGGTCGCTAAATAATTGAGTACAACTTTGATAAATTCGACTACAATTCCTGCAATTGGCCCAAAAATTAATGCTGCAATTAACGCTGGGATGTCACTGAAATCAACTAATAAGAAATTTTGAAAAAACGGCAGCGGAAAGTTTAATAGCATTAGTAGATAGGCAATACTGCTGAGCATTGCAATTGAAACCATGGCCTTTACATTTGTTTTCTTCATTTCTTTCATCTTCCTCTCTCCTTTTTTGATCCATCACCTTAGGAAGAGAGGTTCAGCATACTGATGCCCTGTAAATAATAAACCCCCAAGTAAAAAATACTTGAGGGAGTACAAAGGCACGCTTAATAAACGTTCTCAAAATCATTATTTTTTGAACGCTTGCAGAACCTCCATCTTCTCCCATCCAGACTATACTGTCGGCTTTGGAATCGCACCAAATCCTGCCTAAAAGGCTCGCGGGCTTAAGAGTATACTCTAATACCGCCGATCGGGAATTTCACCCTGCCCCGAAGATAGATCGATATGAAATTATAAAATTATTATACTTGAGAAATGGTATTTTGTTAAGTAAAAATAATTAAACCCGTAAACAATATCATTCACGGGTCACGTACTCCTTTATTCGACAAATAATATTTGTTGCGGTTTAATCACATCAGTATACAAATGATTAATATCCTTTAATCTCTCGACGGAAATATTACTTTTTTTAGAAATCGAGTATAGGGTATCACCTTGTTGAACGACATATTTATTAGCTTTTGTGTGAATTGTACGGCCTTTAGTTGAGCTTTTAATATGTGTGCTAGCTTCAAGGACAACATATCCGCTAGAAGCAACTCCGCCTTGTACAAACTCACCTACATCCGCTTTTCCTAAAAGCCTTTGAGGGTCGATTGCATATTTCTTATCATATCTCCATTCTAATTCATGTGTTTCAAAATGAAGATGGGTTCCTGTGGCTTGTCCAGTTCTCCCCATTTTTCCAACGACGTCACCTTGTTTTATGCTTTGGCCAACATAAACGTTACGTCGAGTTAAATGTGCATAAACAGTAACAACCTTACTTGGGTGTTTAATAAACACGACATTTCCGTATGTATTGGAAAAATACGATTTGATGACAATTCCGTCATCAACCGCCAGAACCGGCGTATCGATTTTCCCAGCAATATCTATCCCTTTATGTTTTCCCTGCCTTGTTCCATATGTATCAGAAATGACTCCATCTGCGGGCCAAATCCAATGTTCCTGTAATTCCTTCATTTTTTCCAAACTTGCAGCTTGTGAATGTTTCCCTCCTAAAAACAATAAACTGACACAAAGTGCCATAATAATGGCAATCAAAAACCTCTTTATGTAGTCACGCATTCTAATCCTTTTCCTCCTTAAATCTTCTACTCACATCCACCATATGTTTCCAGTTTCTAGTTTAGAACTTAAACTAAATAGGTGATGGACCCTGAGCATACTTGTTATAATTTGGAGACATCAACTATTTTATGCATAAATTAAAAAAATCAACCCATTATAGGTTGATTTACATTTATTGGATATTGCGCAAATTTGGAGCAATTGGCACTTTATTTTCCTTTGATAAATCAAAGGGGCCTATATGTGTTAACGGGGAATTCTTAACAACAATTTTCTCAACCTCAAAATCCTTAGCGGTTAACATCAGAGCCTCAAATGAATATAATGTCAGTTGATTATCTTTTAACGTAGAATCCTCCTTAATAGAAAAAGATAAAGTTTTGTCCGTAATGGTCACATCATAAATCTGAAATGATGGCTCAAGCGACCTTTTCAAACCATTTTCAGGTTGGTCCGTCCTCATTGCCTCTAAGGCAGTTACAAAATCTTTATAGGTAGTTTTGGTTGGAGTTAAGTAGGGTAATTTACTGCCCACAGGATAATAAAACAAAAAAGCATGTTTTTTGTCGCTTACAATATTCTGTTCTTGCTTGCTTCCGTAATTACCTAATTCTATACCTGGTTCTCCATTTGTTGAGAACTTTATCTTTCTAAGGTTACTATTTGATGCTATATCTTTTTGTAATACATTAATAAAATTTGTTTCATTGGTCGCACCTTGTCCGTATAGGTGGTTTGAAGGTACGTCAACATTTACAGTATTATTATTTTTATCTAGCTCCAAAGTCGCATTTATCGGGTAGAATTCACTTAATCCCCATTCTTCTTCTTTTAGAGAAGCCATATTTTCTGCAAAAACAGTCAGCCAGGATTTATTGCCTGCGTCGGAAACAATAGTAGAAACAGGAATAAGAATCTGGGCTTGTTGGTCAGGTATCCAATAGGTTAACACCTTACCATTACCCACTTCATCATCATAAATCGCAGATTTCATGACTTCAGTACTTAAAAGCTTTGCCTCTTTGGTTCCGGAGTTTACCCCCTCCTTTGAGGTTGATTCCCCCTTATTCATAGCAATTCCGGCATCTTTATTTGCTGCGGATTGCTCCAAGGACCTTTTTTCTTGAGCTTGATCAAATGAATTATTTGTTCGATCCATTAAGTTAGGAACTAAAATAAGAAAAAGAAGCATGGCCGCTGCAGTTGCGATACCTGGCAATAACCATGGTAGCAATTTGCGCTTTTTTATAGAAAGATTCTGGTAAATGTCACGAGGATCGCGATGATCTTGTATTTTGGGCATTTGCCTTAATAATTCCTCGAGGTGCTTATCGCTCCACTCTGACTTTCTCACTATTTAATCCCTCCTTTTCATAAAACATTTCCATGTGCTTCTTTAAGACTTTTAAGGATCGATGCTGTGTTGTTTTTACTTTACTTTCTGTCCATCCTAAGGTTTTTGCTGTTTCAGCAATGGATAAATCTTGTAAATACCTTAAAATGATTACCGCTCGTTGATCCATCGTGCAATATTCTAAGCATTTGTAAATCCATTTAATCTCTTCCTTTTGGATAGTTATCTCTTCTGGAATAGGATAGTCATCCTTAACTTGATTGGATGACCAATCAAATTTTTCGAAAATTCTTTCCTTCCATCCCTTTTGCTTCCGAAAAAAGTCAATAGCCACATTTCGGGCAATAGAAAAAAGCCAGGTCTTTTCACTGCTTTTCCCCTCAAAACGATTATAGGACTTAAAAACTCTTATATAAACTTCCTGGACAAGATCCTCGGCATGTTCTTTGTTTCTAACCATATAAAATAGAAATTGAAACACGTCATGATGATATTTTTGATAAAGTTCATCGAAAACGGAGTCCATCAATTCCCCTCCCCGTTCATAAATATTAGTCGATAATTATGTATAAAAGGTTTCACATATAAATATAGACTTTTTTTAGGTAAAAAGGAAGGTATTTATTGGAAGTCGGAAACCCAAAAAAATGCCCATCCGAATTGGATAGGCTTTAAAAATGTTCCTCGTGAATCAAGAACAATCGGCAAAATACCTGTTCTTTTTACTATTTTCGAGGAAGCAGGAAGGAAAATGTCGTCCCTTGTCCTTGCTTGCTTTGAACAGAAATATGCCCCCGATGGGCATCAATAATATTTTTGGCTATAGCAAGTCCCAGTCCAGTTCCTGCCCTTCCTCTGGTCCTTGCTTTATCGGCCTTATAAAAGCGTTCAAAAACAAATGGTAAATCTTCTTCAGGAATCCCTAAGCCTGAATCCTGAACTTCTATTCTAATCCCCTTGTCTTCTGAAGTTACATTTAACCGGACTGAACCGCCTTTTGGTGTGTGTCTTATGGCATTGTCAATTAAGTTTGTTAAAACTTGTTCAATCCGATCAGGGTCAAAGAAAACAACGGAAATTTGGTCATCTATATCAGCGTGTAATTGAATCTCATTATCTTTAGCAAGGCCTTGAAACTTATGGATAATCCTATTTATAAATGAAGAAATATTTATTTCATCGATTGTCAATTGGATATGTCCCGCTTCCATTCGAGCTAAGTCAAGAAGTTCATTCACCAGCCTTCCCATACGAAGGGATTCATCATAGATAACCTTTGCCATTTCTTTTTTCTCTTCTTGGGATTCAGCAATATCATCCACAATTGCTTCACTGTATCCCTGTAACATCGAAATGGGAGTTCTAAGTTCATGTGAAACATTGGCAATAAAGTCTTTTCTCATTTTTTCCAATTGCCTTTCCTTCGTCATATCCCTTAAGACCGCAACGGCTCCACGAATAAAGCGATTGCTGTATAAAGGACTGACAAGGATTACCCAATGGCGGCCCTGAAGAGAAATTTCCCCGACCTGTTCTTTCTCTGTATCTACTGCCTCCTGAAAAAGCTCCATGACTTGCGATGGAATGGCCTCCGAACTAGGTCCAAATTCACCGTTTTCATAGTACCAGTATTGAAGAAAGCGGTCTGCAGGCGGATTGGTGATCAATATTGTTCCATCCCGATTAAAGGTGATTACTCCATCTGCCATACTGCTTAATATGCTAGAGAGCTGTTCCTTTTCCTGACTAAGGGCATTCATATTGAATTTCAATTGTCGTCCCATTTGATTAAAGGCAGTTGCCAGTTCCCCGATTTCATCATGTGTTAGAATCGGTACCTTAGTATCAAACTTTCCTCTCGCCACTTCAAACGCTGCCTCTCTCATTTTCCGTAATGGCGCCGTTATTCTGGTTGATAAAAAGAAGGCAAATATAGTTGTCAGAATAATCGCAACACCAGCGACAAGTAAAATAAATCTTGTTGTAGAGCGGGATGTTTCCTGCATGTCTTCCAAAGATTGATAAATAAACACAGCACCATTTTCTTCACCAGTCAAGTGAAGAGGTACACCAATAATGGAATAATTGGCATCGTCATTATTCCTTATCTTTTCTGATGAGAGGTTTGAGATTTTTTCGACAGTAATGTTTTTATTAAATACTTTAGATAATTCTGGATCAATTTTTATATCTGAAATGGATAATTTCTTTCCCTTTTCCGTATTCGGAGAGTAATAGATATCTTGTTTGTTTTTAACAATTAGCACTTTGGTATCATTATCAAGAATCTCCCAAGATATTTCTAATCCTAATGGAAATTTATCATTAGGATGGTTTTCGAGAACACGGGAAATTTTTTCAGCTGTGTGTGTCAAATCACTTTTTGTTACCTTGATGTTATTGTTTTGGGTGTATTCCAAAAGCATGACTGTTAGGATAAATAATACAAAAGATACTAATAAAAGGATGGTAAACCAAAGTTTACCTACAACACTTCTTAAAAAGGTCATTCATTAATTACCTCAAATTTATACCCTACACCCCAAACTGTAACGATCATTCTTGCTGCCTGTTCAGACACTTTGTTTAACTTTTCGCGGAGACGCTTTACATGCGTATCAACGGTTCGCAAGTCACCAAAAAATTCATAATGCCAAACTTCTTTTAATAGCTGCTCGCGATCAAATACTTTATCTGGTGCCTTGGCAAGAAAATATAGCAATTCATACTCTTTAGGTGTCAAGCTTACATCTTTGCCTTCAGCAGCTACTCTATGGGCATCATTATCTATAGTTAAATGTGGAAACACAATTACATCCTTAGTAGTTGTTTCGGTTTGCAGATAGCTAGTTTGTGAAGATCTTCTTAAAAGAGCTTTTACACGCAGGACAACTTCCCTTGGGCTGAAAGGTTTCACAATATAGTCGTCTGTTCCTACCTCAAATCCCTGAACGCGATTAACCTCTTCCCCTTTTGCCGTTAACATGATAACGGGAGTTGCCTTTTTCTCCCTAAGCTCACGGCAAACTTCAATACCATCTTTGCCGGGCATCATTAAATCGAGGAGTATGACATCATAGTCATTATCTATTGCTTTGATTAACGCCTCATTACCGTCTTCAGCTTCATCAATTGTATAGTCTTCACGCTCTAAATACATTTTTAATAAGCGGCGAATTCTTTCTTCATCGTCTACTACTAAGATTTTCACGTCTTTTTCCATTATTAATCCCCCCATGAGGTTTATTTTACAAAATGGTAATGGTTTTTGCTATATTTTCAGGGAATTACTCCTATTAAAAGTGTCAATATTATGACAAAGGTATTTTTTTGAAAATTACTATTGCTTTTTTTAACACTTATTAATTTAGTCTGTTCATTTCCACTCCAGGCACTTCGCGCACCTTAGGGCGGTCCGGGAAGCCTCCTCAGCGCTGAAGCGCCTGCGGGGTCTCCCCTGCCCCGTCCTCCCGCAGGAGTCTTAGTGCCTTCCGCTCCAATGAACAGTGTTAAAAAATCAATATTTCCCTTTAACACAGCTTTTTAAAAAAACCTTCACTTAAAGTGAAGGTTTTTTTAAATTAACTGCCTGCGTAGGAATGCAGACCGGCAATGACTAGGTTTACAGCGACTAAATTAAACATAATAATGACAAAGCCTATTACGGCAAGCCAGGCTGATTTTTCTCCATGCCATCCCTTCGATAAGCGAAGATGCATAAATGCCGCATAAAAAAGCCAAGTAACTAAAGCCCATACTTCTTTTGGATCCCATCCCCAGAACCTCGACCATGCCATTTGTGCCCAAATCATCGCAAAGATTAGTGCCCCAAGTGTAAACACGGGGAATCCAATTAGTACTGATCGATAGCTAATTTCATCAACGAAATCGAGCTTAATATTTTTTACTAGCGGCTTAAGTGCAGCTGCAATCCGCTTTCTTAAAATAACGCGAATTAATCCATAAAGGATAAGTCCTGCCATCAATGACCATATAACCGTATTTAATTTTTTTGCATTAATGAAAGCCGGCATTTCTACCAGTGGTTTAAACCCTTCTTTTGTCAACAGTTTTCCTTCATGCGGGCCAGTAATAGCGGGCATCGTATATTCAAGATTTGCTTCATTTCCATGTTTATCAATCCAGGTAAATTTCTCATGATAACCTGCCCCTGAAAATGCCGAGGAAACAGCGACAAAGCCCAGTACCGTTACAAGCGAAAACATGACCACTTCAAGCCAAAAGGTTCGTTTAGATGACCTCGATTGATCAATGGCCTTAACCAGATAAATTAATCCAGCAGCAAAACTAATGGCTAAAATTGCTTCGCCCATGGCTGCAGTGGTTACATGGATATGAAGCCAGTAGCTTTGTAATGCCGGTATTAATGGGGTTATTTCTCTAGGAAACATGCTTGCATAGGCAATAACCAGAATCGCAACAGGCATTGTAAACAAACCGAGTAAAGTTGTTCGATAAATAAAATATATAACTATAAATGCACCAACTAAAGCCATTCCAAAGAAAGTTGTAAACTCAAACATATTACTAACCGGTGCGTGCCCGGCTGCAATCCATCTTGTTATAAAATAGCCCAACTGTGATATAAAACCAATAATTGTTAAAAAGACAGCAATTTTCCCCCAGCGATTAGTTCCTTTCTTATCCGTCTCCCCCTTTTTAGAGGTAATGGAACCGCCGTAAAAAAGCGTTGCAGCTAAATAAAGAATAAAAGCAATAAACAATAAATTACTACTTATTGTTACCAACTAAACTACCTCCTTATCCTGTTTTTCCATTTGAAGTTGATCATCCGGCATATTCAGCTTCGTATCGATTAAAACCGTTTCTATTTCTCTCTTAAGTCCATACCAATTTTTATTCGTGTGTGCCGCAATCCAAACCTCACCGTTTTTGTTTTGCACCCAGATCCTGCGGTGGTTCCAATAAGCTCCTTGAATGACACCAATCATAAAGATAATACCGCCTAATATGATGACCCATAATGATGAATCCTTGCGGACGATAAATCCGGAAACATTTTTAGTCTCAATGCCTTTAAAGGCCATTTTATAAGTATTATTACCTGACGGTTCAATTGTTTGTCTGATTGCAACGAAACTCGTTTCTCCTTTTGGATTTTCAGGTGATATCATCCGAAAAACAAAGGCAGGGTTATTTGGAACTCTTGACTTTGTAGATGGTTCTCCATTTTTTCCAAATTCAAAATCAGGAAAATAACTAAGAACTTTTACTGAGTAGCCATTACCTAGTTCATAAACTGACTTTGGATTCCTAAGGTTGATTTTCATTTCACCAAAGGATTGACTTGTCTTTTTATTGGTCAAGGCAAATGTCATAGCTTCAAGGTCACTTCTAAACGACGCCTGGAAAATAGAATACCCTTCATAGGTTAAAGGATGATTTACTTGAACCTTATAATCGTTTATCTTTTCAAGCTTTGGTTTTTCTCCGGGAATATTTTCACCGACACGATTGTAAAGAATAACGTTAGATTGGTAATTCTTAACTACTTCACCTGCTTCTTCAATCGCCTTTTTAAAAGTTTTATCTTTGTTTTTATCATAATGCTGCAGGATGAATTGATTATTTTTCAGATAAAGCTTTTCCCCAGTCTCGGGCACAAGGGCTGTTTCGCCTTCTCTGACCCAAAGGTTCTCATTAACGTACACTCCAGGCACAAAACGAAGCATTCCGCCAAATAGGAAGATAATTAACCCAACATGGTTAACATAAGGGCCCCATCTTGAAAAACGGCCCTTTTCAGCTAATAAATCTCCATTTTCCTCACGAACCTGGTATCGTTTTTCCTTTAGATGCTTCTTAATGACCGTAAAGTCGTCATTATCCATATGTGAATTGACTCCAAACACGCGCTGGCGCTTTAAGAAGCCTTCATGTCTTGTTACTCGTTGGGCTTTTAATGCCTTATATAAAGGGACGACCCTGTCAAGGCTGCAAATAACAAGAGAAATACCTATCATGGCAATTAATAATAAATACCACCATGAACCATACAAATCATTAAAACCTAATTGATAATATAATTTACCAAACCAGCCGTATTCCTCTTCATAGTACACTTCCGGAGGCTGGTCAATATACATTTCCTGTGGCAGGATTGTGCCAAGCGAAGAAGCAATTAGGGTAATAATAATAAGCCAAACTCCGACCTTTACTGAAGAAAAGAAGTTCCAAATTTTATCTATAATTGTTTTGTTATAGGTTTGTGAGCGGCGTGCACTGCCTTCGTAGCGCATATCAATCAATGGATTCTTTTTCTCATTTTCATCCAGGACTTTTCCGCATGCTTCGCATAACACAGTTCCATGTGGATTAACGTGCCCGCATTCACATTTAACATCTTTCATTTAAAAAACTCCCTGTTACCTAAGGTTTTATTTGCTCCATAAATTCCCTGACCGTATTTTCAGACATTTCTCCAGTACTGTATTTAACCACCTTGCCGTTTTTATCAATCAAGAATGTAGCTGGCAATGGATCGATTCCATAGGCTGTCATAACTTCCTTGTCAGTATCAATCATAATCGGAAAATCAAGTTTATAGTGTTCAGCAAATTGATTAACAGCAAGTTCAGATTCTTGGATATCGACTGATAAAACCTGAACCCCTTTGTCCTTAAATTGCTGATATTGATTATTGATATAAGGCATTTCCTTCTTACAAGGCGGGCACCATGTTCCCCAAAAATTCAAAAATACCCCTTGTCCCCGGTAGTCTGAAAGGCGATGCTTGTTGCCTTGCATATCGGTTAAAACAAAATCTGGTGCCGTTTCACCTACCGCCACTTTTAATTTATTGTCTTTTGTAAAATTAGCATACAGCGTATAGATAACGGCTGCTCCTAGAACAAGTAATATTACTGTTCGAATTACTAATCGCCGTTTTTTCATTCCCAACCCTCCATTAAATCTCCTGACACAAGTAGTCTAAATTATATCATTTTTCAATCCTATCATAGTGTAAACCCTCGCTGTTAATTGTGACGGTTCTATGAATTTTTCTTAGAAACATCATTTGCAAGGGCTCTTAATTGTTTTACCTCGTGCGGAGTTAGTTCTCTTGCCTCTCCGGCCTTCAGGCCATGTAAGGTTAAAAAAGCATATCGCTCCCGCTTTAATTTCATAACTTCGTGACCTATAGCTTCAAACATTCTTCTAACTTGGCGGTTGCGGCCCTCATGAATACTGATCTCAACAATGGCTGTTTGTTTTTTCTTATCTACCGAAAGAACCTTTACTTTGGCAGGTGCTGTTTTACCGTCCTCAAGCTTAATTCCCTTTTCCAATTTTCTAATGTTTTCTCTTAACGGAATTCCTTTGATTTTGGCAACATACAGTTTTTCAATTTCATTTCTTGGATGCATAAGTATGTTAGCAAATTCTCCATCGTTTGTTAGTAACAATAATCCAGAT
Source organism: Neobacillus sp. DZ-9 (assembly GCF_059587065.1). Classification (NCBI taxonomy): domain Bacteria; kingdom Bacillati; phylum Bacillota; class Bacilli; order Caryophanales; family Bacillaceae; genus Neobacillus; species Neobacillus sp. DZ-9. Next base: position 559,243 of record NZ_JCAIOL010000001.1, on the reverse strand, counting down.
GTATCATAATCAAGTCGGCCAACTGGAAATATTCTTTCTTTAAATTCAGAAAAGAAATCGGTTACAACCTTTCTTCCTTTGTCGTCACTGACACTTGAAATGACTCCTCTTGGTTTATATAAAAGAAAATAAACAGGTTCTTCTTTCTCGATTTGAATTTCATTCACTTCTACTCTATCGGAAGAAGTTACCTTGACACCGAGTTCCTTAACAACCTTGCCATTTACTTTAACTCTGCCTTCTTTAATTAATTCCTCTGCTTTTCTTCTTGATGCAACACCAGCTCGAGCTATTACTTTTTGCAATCTTTCCAAATTTTTCACCTCAAAATTAATCCATTCTATCCTAATGAATTATGACATAAATCCTTCACTTTTCAAAGTAGCGGGTTTTATCAATGGACATGAAAAAAGTAGATTCAATATAGTGAACCTACTTTTTTGTAAACTCTGACCTATTTTGTTCCAAATATTAGACCTACGACAACTATTGAAACAATAATTCCGACAACATCCGCGAGCAGCCCTACTTTAAGTGCATCTCCCATTTTTTTAATCCCAACTGCTCCAAAATAAACGGTTAAAACGTAAAAGGTAGTATCCGTGCTTCCTTGTAGCACAGAAGCAAGTCTGCCAATAAAGGAATCGGGTCCGTAAACAGCAATTAAATCACTTGTCATTCCAAGTGCAGCTGTACCGGATATGGGTCTAATGAACAATAATGGCACGATTTCAGCGGGCACTCCAATCGTCTTCATAAAAGGACGGATCCAATGCATTAAGGCATCTAATGCACCGGAGGCCCGAAATATGGAGATGGCTACGAGCATGCCAACTAAGAAAGGAATGATGGTTACGGCAATTTTTATTCCCTCTTTGCCGCCTTCAACAAAACTTTCATAGGTTGGAACTTGTTTAAAAGTTCCATATATTAGAATAAATCCGATTAACAATGGGATAAATGTAAGCGATAGCCCTGAAATCAGCCCCATATTTTTCACCCTTTTCGGCTTCTGCGATAATAAAAATAACGATCTATGAGAATGGCACCTATTGCTGAAAGTATAGTAGCGATTATGGTAGGAACAACAATTTCTGTTGGGGAAATGGATTTATAATTCATCCTGATAGCAATAACAGTGGTTGGAATTATTGTTATGCTTGCTGTATTTATGGCTAAAAAGGTGACCATGGATCTGCTTGCTGTATTTTTTCCTCCATTTATCTTTTTCAATTCTTCCATTGCTTTGATACCAAGTGGTGTAGCTGCATTTCCCAAACCGAACATATTAGAAATCATGTTGGATAATATATATCCCATCGCAGGGTGGTTGGCCGGTACCTCCGGAAAAAGTATCTTTACCAGCGGACGGAATAGCTTCGACAGCCGTTCAAGGAGACCTGATTCCTCAGCAATCCGCATCATCCCAAGCCAAAAGACAAGGACACTGATTAACCCGATACATAGGGTCACAGCCTCTTTTGCTCCGTCAAACACCGCCTTGTTTACTGCCTCCATTGTTCCGTTAAAAGCCGCGAAAACGATACCAACGATAGTCATGAAAACCCATATATAATTAACCATTTGCGTTCACACCTATAATGGAAAAGAAAATTTCTTTAACATAATCAAGCAGCCCTTGCTTCTCTTCTTTTTCATTTTGATAGTATATAGGAGTTTCAGTAACAACTCTGCCATCCAAATAAACGGCAGCCTTACCAACTATTTGCTCGGTTTTCTTTCCATTGCTCCATTTTTTCTCTGGCTTGTTCAATTTATATTTCACTGAAAATAAATCCATTTCCTCGCTCGTAGCAGGGTACACAATTGATTTTTTTACAAACAAATGATTTTTATATACCTTATTGGTCTTTATATTAATTATCCCCTTTTCTACAACTTCAGCCATATCATAGTTTCTGAAGCCATCTTCATACATGGAGATGTGGTCATCCCAATCATTGGAATCATTCAAGGTAACCGCTATTAAACTCATATCTCCTTTTGTTGCGGTTGTTACAAGGGTTCTTTTTGCCCGCTTTGTATAGCCGGTTTTTCCTCCAGTGGCATATTTATATTTTGTTAGCAGCCGGTTTTTGTTCTTCCAAACACGGTCCCATGCTTCTGTTGGGTTAGGGGCACGGTGTACCTTTGTACCCGAGATTTTTGCGAACGTTTTATCATGCATCGCATAACGCATTAAAATAGCCATATCATAGGCAGAGGAATAGTGATTTTCATGATCATCAAGTCCATGCGGGTTGGAAAAATGAGTATCAAACATTCCGATTTCCCTGGCCTTTTGATTCATTAAATAGGCAAAGCCATCAACACTCCCACCTACATATTCGGCGATGGCTACCGCAGTATCATTTCCGGACCTTAGCATCAACCCATAAACCAAGTCACTCAGCTTAATTTTTTCTCCCGGTTTTAAATAAACCGATGACCCTTCGGCATGGGTTGCCTTCTCACTGACTTTAACATATTGATTCATTTTTCCCGATTCAATCGCCAAAACCGCTGTCATGATTTTCGTAATACTGGCAATTCTCCTTTTTGTATGCGCATCTTTTTCATATAGGACTCGTCCAGTCTTCTGCTCTATGAGTACAGCACTTGCAGCACTAACTCCAAGGGAAGCATCCACCTTTTGAGGAATGTTAGCAACGAGTATTGAGACCAAGAGGAAAAAAATGACTAGCTTTGAAATCATTCTCATTAGATTTACCTCGTCCCCTTCTTTTATTTAATAAAAGTTTATGCAGGACAAGGCTTGATATGACAATTAATAGAGAAAAAGGCAATCCGCCAAAAGACAGATTGCCTTTCCAAATATTTAAAAAGCCGGCCATTTAATATCTGCTGCTTTTTCAAATCTCATTTCAACATCGTTCCAATTCACAACATTCCACCAATTATCTACATAGTCTGCCCGTTTGTTTTTATATTGTAGATAATAGGCATGCTCCCATACATCTAATACAAGGAGAGGTATGGTATCCCACTGGGTTAGAAGCATATGCCGTTCGGATTGCAATACCTCTAGATGCCTTGCTCTTGGTGACCAAACCAAAAGCGCCCAGCCGACCCCTTCAACTTGCTTTGCTGCTTCAGAAAACTGTTTTTTAAAAGCTGTGAAGCTGCCAAAATAATTTTCTATTTCCCCTTTTAGCGGTCCATGGGGGTTCCCGCCGCCATTTTGACTCATATTTTTCCAAAAAATCGTATGAAGGTAATGGCCCGACCCGTGAAAGGCAAGTTCCCTTGACCAATGCTTAATAAGAGAAAAGTCATTCGTCTCTCTAGCCTTTTTAAGATTAAGCTCAGCCTTATTTAACCCCTCGACATAGGAACGGTGGTGCTTATCGTGATGAAGCCTCATTATTTCCTCTGAAATATAAGGCTCCAATGCGTTATATGGATAAGAAAGCTCCGGTAATGTATGGCCCCCAGGCGGAACTGTCTTTTCTACTACCCAAAGCTGCCCGATTTCCTGCTTCCGTTTAAAATAGGTTTCCATTTGTTCATGGATGTTCTCTGCCTTCGTTTGTAGAGAAAGGAGCTCCTCATTGGACAGCTCTCGATTCGTCCCTTCTATTAATTCCGTAAATGCATCAAGCTGTTCCCATAATTCAGAGTTATCACCGACTGATTCTGAACGAAGAAACTGTTTCATCTGCTCATTCCATTCAAATAATTCATTCACATAGCGGGTAAACCGTTCCATGTTATCCACTCCTATTTATGCTGTAAATCTACATAAATAGTATGAAAATTTTAGGCTATTAAGAACCTAAAAAAGCTGCCATTGGTATTACCGTAACCATTGGCAGCTCTCATTTTTCTATTTAGATTGAATCATTTTTGTCCGGTAATCTGTTTCATAATATTCAAGTTCTTCTCTAATCCGCTGGAATTCACCCTCAAGACTTTTGATCAGCAGACTTACTGCTTCTGGCACATTCCGATAGTATTTAATGGCGTTTCTGCCAGTATATGCAGATCGGCTATTTTCGAACCACGCATCATTTTTAGGAGCAAAAAACTCCTCGATACAATTGTGGTAAATCTTATATAATGTTTTTTCGGCTGCTGCTTTTTGAAAAGGTTCACTTTGCAAAATGACAGAACAAGCTTCCAAACCCTCTTCGCTATAAACAACTAGTTTTCTTAGATTTGAAAAAATTAATTTAATATAAGATTGATCTTCTTCATTTTCTAGATTGAACCCTTTAATCGTTGTTTCATTTAAGAAATCCTCTAATGATAAAATGGTCTTAGTTAAAAAACCTTTCACATCATTAAGCTGAGATTTTACTAATGAATTTCCCATTATTTACCCCCTGGAATTTTTCAATTTGAATTTATTTTGGCTGTAATATAAACTCTAGCGGAGAACGAATCTCAAAACTATTTTTCTGCTTAAGGGACTGAAAAACTTCAGGTAATTTTTTAAAATCAATATCTTGAAAATATGATGCAAATTCATACTTTGAACTAAGATAAAGACGTTTGCGCCCGCGTAAGCCAGGATTTTTCAATAAACATACAAGGGCAACGATATCTTTAAAAGTCACTTCAAAGCCTTGTTCTGTTATAATAGGGTCCGTTGTGTACGGTGAAAATTCTTGAAGACACTCATCAAAATATCTTACATATAAAACGTGGAGCGTCCTTTCTTCCCCATTTTCAATGAATGTCACTTCACTTCTGTTAAAAAAATCCTCTGAGGTATTGGATTTTTCTTTTTCTAATTCGAACCCTTTACACTCTTTAATTAGCAACTTAAACCCGCTCCTTATCGAAATGCACAACCATTTAAAAAAATTTAGAAAACTTATATTTATTTTAGCATAAATTCTGTTGATTTGATTGTATTTAAGAGTTAATTGTTTCTTGGAATTTCTCAAAAAATAAATCTGCTTCTTCTTGAATAAAATCATCTTCCACTTTTTCTGGAAGCTTGGGTAGCTCATCAACACTTTTTAATCCAAAATAATCAAGAAACTCTTTCGTTGTACCATATAAATAAGCTCTTCCTGTTCCTTCAGCGCGGCCTACTTCTTTAATTAATGCTTTTGATACAAGTGTATGCAGCGGTCTTTCTGTTTTCACACCGCGAATTTCTTCAATTTCAGCACGTGTGATTGGCTGTTTGTATGCGATAATAGCCAGAGTCTCTAGTGCAGCTTGAGAAAGAGTCGAATTATTAGGGGAATCCACCAGCTTTTTTAAATAAGGGGCATTTTCCTTCTTCGTTGCCAGCTGATAGGTTCCAGCAAGTTGAACAATAATTATTCCTCTATTTTCATCCTCATCATATTCCCGCTTTAAAATCTCAATAATTTCATTTGCCTTTATTTCATCTATTTCTAAGACTTCTGCTAATTGTTTAAGTGAAAGGCCTTCATCGCCGGCTGCAAATAAGAGGCTTTCAAGAATACTGCTCCAATTAATAATTTCCAACCACATTTGCTCCTTTCTTTACAGCTTCTATAAAAATTTCACCGAAATTTTCTTGCTGTTCGACGTCAACTTCTTTTCTTTTAATCAGCTCTAATATGGCTAAAAAAGTGACGACAATATGGTCTTTTGCCGGGTAAGGAAATAATTCGTTAAAATTCTTCCTTCCTTTTAGCTGTTTTAGTTCATCTAGTATTTCTGTCATTCTTTTCTCAATTGATATCTCTTGCCGCGCAATTTTTGTTGCCATCGGACGCTGCAGCTTTTTCCTTCGTAATAATTTTTGAAAAGCCGCTAACATGTCATATAAAGATACATTTAACTCTGTCTTTTCTGGTCGGACATCTTTTACATAATCAGACAAATCACTCGGCGGCTTTGTGTACATAAGACCCCGTTCTTCTTCCATTGATTTTAAATCATGGGCAGCCTCTTTATATTTCCGGTACTCAATCAAACGTTCTACAAGTTCATCCCTTGGGTCTTCCTCATAGGAAAACTCATCGTCATTCTCATTAAATTCTTCTTCATGCTTTGGCAGCAGCATTTTACTCTTTATTTCCAGTAAAGTTGCCGCAATTACTAAATACTCACTGGCTACATCAAGTTTTAATTCGTTCATGGTTTTAATATATAGCAAGTATTGCTCCGTAATTTGGGCAACTGGAATATCATAAATATCAATTTCGAGCCGATTAATTAAATGAAGGAGCAAGTCCAACGGCCCTTCAAATGCATCAATTTTCACCTGATATGGCATCGTATCTCACCAAAATTCTTTTTACTTAGACTATTAATAGTATAGAGGATTCAATCTAGGTTATCCAATAGAAAAATCAAAACATAACAGCTTTATTACGTAATCATGATGTTTGCCCAATCAATGGACAAATACCCTACATATGATGTCAAGGAAAAGAACAAAAATTTTTAGGAGGTATTTTATATGTCTGATGGCGGATATGGTGGCGGATTTGCTTTAATTGTAGTTCTATTCATTTTATTAATTATCGTAGGTGCTTCCTGGATTTACTAAGGCGCAAACCTTGAAAGATTGATTAGAACTAGAGGCCCGTCATGGTTGACGGGCTTTTTAGATAGTTTATGATAAACTATACATAAATTCTTTTTTAGGGGGGATACTTTGTACCCAATAGAATATATTCAATTTTTAACCCACTTTCATGGTGACAGAGATTATTTTGAGTGTCATGAGATCCTTGAAGAATATTGGAAAAAAACTGACCCAGGTAACAAAGAGTCCATTTGGGTTGGTCTTATACAATTAGCAGTATCTTGCTACCATCACCGCCGCGGAAATTATAATGGGGCGACAAGAACATTAGAAAAAGCAATAAAAATATTAGAATCAAATACAGTCTCAGTAACTAGTCTTGGCCTTAATCAACAGCTGCTCCATGAATTATTAATGAAGCAACTATCAGTCATCAAAGGGAAAGAAGATTATATAAGCACCAATTTGCCGCTAAGTGATCCATTCCTAATTGAGAGGTGCGAATTATTTTGTGAAGAGCAGGGCTTCATATGGGGAAAAGTAAGTGATATCACCAACGTGGACCTGGTCGACCGCCATAAATTAAGGGACAGAACAGAGGTAATTGAGGAAAGATATCGTTCTTTAACGATGCGAAAGAGCAGCGAATAAGGTATTCGCTGCTCTATTTTGTGAAACTAGCAAAAATTACATTTTTCAATAAATGAAGCTGTATCTTCATTTGCAACAATTTCTCTATCTGTATACATTTCTCTTAGTGCTTGAACCATCCTTTTTCCAACCCCTTGAAAGCGATGGGAGGGATTTACGGAAATATGCTGTATTTCAAGAGAATTTGTCTCACGATGATATAGAACGCCAAGAAGCCCAATTATATCTTCTTCCTTCCATAAAAACAGCTGCCAATTCTCTTCTGTTTCATATTCCTTCATCGTTTGCTGAAGTTTCTTTAAGTCCTTTTCATTTGGCATAAAAGACAATAAACCCATTGCAATTTTTTCGAATGCTTTCTTATATCGAATTAACATTTAGATCCCTCATTATATTAAATAAACCGATGAGAATTTTGGTTTAACAATAGTATATTTTTTCCTAATAAATCAATAATAAACATTTATTCATTATATGTAGTTAAAATAATAATGTTTCACTAACAACCATCATACATAATTCTAGTACAATCATCAATGACAAAAATTACTATTGCTTGGGTCCAATAAACATCCAATAGATGATTCCCCAGATAACAGAAAGACCAATAAGAATACCAAACAATATCCAGTTGCTTTTTTTCATGAATAAGGTTCCTCCAAAAGAGTTCTTGCTCGCCCTTCATTCTACACTATATGACAAAAATAATCCATTTCATCTACTAAATTAATAATAATTCTATGAAACTTCTAAATGGTTTTTTTCGTTATATTTTATGAAATCGGATATATTATTAAGGTAAGGTAATTTTCAAGGAGGATAATATGAAAAAATTTCTAATTCTCCTAATGGCAGCAATTATGTTCACCTTCCCTATCCAAAGCTATGCGGATTTAGCAGAGGGTGACATGATTGTAACATTGGGAGAAAATTTATCGGCAGAACAAAAGGATACTCTACTCGCAGAAATGAATGCTCCGAAGGATGTTCAAATCGTGACCGTATCGAATCAGGAGGAGCATCAATATTTAGGGAAATATGTAGCTAAATCACTCATTGGAACTAAGGCGATTTCCTCCTCATCCATCACCATAGCTCCTAAAGGTGCCGGCATAACGGTTAAAACAAAGAATATTAATTGGGTTACTGATGAAATGTTTGTTAACGCCCTTATTACAGCAGGGGTCAAGGATGCTAACATCTACATTACAGCTCCAATTTCTGTTTCTGGAACCGCAGCTTTAACAGGAATTATTAAAGCATATGAAATCTCGGCTGATAAGACAATTCCTGAGGAAGTCAAACAAGCTGCTAACCAGGAAATGGTCGAAACAGCCAAGCTTGGTGATTCCATCGGTGAAAAAAATGCTGCAGCATTAATTGCAAAAGTAAAAGAGGAAATCGCCAAGAAGAAACCAAAAAATGATGCAGAATTGCGAAGCATTATTGAACAGGCAGCCAAGGAATTAAACATTACTCTAACTGAAGAACAAATGAAACGCTTGATTGACCTCTTTAATAAGCTAAAAGGTTTGGACATTGACTGGAATCAGGTAGGAGATCAGCTAAACAAAGCAAAAGACCGCATTTCAAAATTCCTTCAATCGGAGGAAGGGCAAGGATTTTTAGAAAAATTAAAACAATTTTTCATTTCGCTTATTGATGCCATTAAATCACTTTTTTCATAATAAAGTTGAAAAAGCTGCCGAAGATACGGCAGCTTTTTTCTATTTTAGTGGTAGATCGTGTCTAATTAAATCCTCATAAGACTCTCTTTTTACTACAAGAGTGGCCTTCCCGTTTTCAACAAAAACGACAGCCGGCCGCGGTATGCGGTTATAGTTGTTTGACATGGAATAGCCGTAGGCACCTGTGCAAAATACAGCAAGAATATCCTCATTGTCCGTTTCAGGTAAAGGCAAATCCCAAATCAACATATCTCCGGATTCGCAGCATTTTCCTGCTATCGAAACTGTTTCATTCGGCTGTGCTAAGGGCTTATTTGCAAGAACAGCCTCATATTTTGCATGATAAAGGGCTGGTCGGATATTATCACTCATTCCGCCATCCACCGCTAAATACTTTCTAACCCCAGGAACTTCTTTTGAAGAGCCAATTTTATAAAGAGTTATACCAGCATCTCCGACTAGCGAGCGTCCTGGCTCAATCCATATTTCCGGCATTTTTAGCGAGTATTGTGCAGTCAAATTTTTTACTTCTTTTATGATTTCACTAACATATTGCGATGGCGGAATTGGTTCATCCTCTTTTGTATATCGAATGCCAAAGCCTCCGCCTAAATTTAAAACCTCTGCATTAAAGGAAAACTTGTTGTTCCAATCGGCCATTCTTTCAACAATTTTTTTAGCTGCCAGCAAGAAACCCGTGGTTTCAAAAATTTGCGAGCCAATATGACAATGAAGTCCAAGGACATTAAAATATTCAAATTGTAGAGCCGATGTTAA